>CAJBLH010000149.1 GCA_903953895.1 uncultured Desulfobacteraceae bacterium
ATTGCAGTCAATCGCATGATCTTTTCCCGGATTGTATTTTTCGGTCAGCAGCTCCCCGAACCATCCCACCAGACCCGGCTGACCATGGGTCGCCTCATATACACTCCGGACAACCTCCGGATCGACGACCTGCCCGCTCTCCCGTTCGTACTGATCGAACAGCGCCGTCACTTCATCCAGGGTGAAATTGGGAACATGGAGGCTTCTCTGGACATTGAACGGTGAGCCCCGATCGCTGTCCACCCCCAGTACGGCCCGCACGCCGATCAACGCCAGGCCGTGCAGCCAGTTGGATTCCCGGTCCAAATACATTTCACGGAACTGGCCCACCAGCACATCCAGCCAGAAGAATGGCAGGGTATCGACTTCATCGATCAGAAGTATCAAGGGCTTATCCCAAAGCCCCCTGTTGCGGCTGAACAAATCCCGAAAAGCCTTCCAGCCCGTGATCGTGGGTTCGTTCGGAAATTTTTCGGAAATGATATCTGTAAGAGCTTTGGGAACTTCATTCGAATTCTGATTGTCGGGGATCGAGATACCTCTCAGCACTCCCAATGAAAAGAACAGGATATCAAAGCGATCCGGATACCGCTTCTGGATATCCTGCACGACCTGGCGGGTCAGCCAGGTCTTTCCCGTCTGCCGGGGCGCCCAGACCGTGAAGTAATGGCCACCTTTTTCCGGATAACCAATAAGCTGTTCCAGACAGCGATCGACCAGCTCGGTTCGTGGAACGCTGAAATGAATATCTTTATCTACGGGGCCATAGGAGTGAAATCGGCGCATCGGCATATCCTTTTATTCGTAGAATCGGTGTGATGATTTGTTCTTTTCAAGTACTCGCCTCTTGTGTTAATCTTTTATTATGTCCACCCAATAGCCACAACCGTTACGATTGCCCCATCGTTTTGGTTTTCTCCGGACAGCTTGGCCAGGATTGCTTCGTCATCCACCGGCACAAACAGCGCCAGGGTAACCGAACACAGATTTAGACTGAGAGCATAGGCAGCCGCCTGTTCGGTGGCTTTTCTGGTTTCAGACATATCCACAAAGCTTTTGATCTCGATGATGCCTTTCTTGCCGTTGCAGCGGATGTGAATGTCCACCTTGCCGTTGCCGGTAGGAAATTCCGGACTGGTCACACATCGTCTGCCGATGGCCGCATGAAGCCAGGCATAGAGATGAAAATGCCCCACCGCCTCGGTGTAGTGCAGATCCGTTCTTCGGGGCTGATCTTTGAAGGGATTGAGCCCTCTGGCTTTCATCCGCACCAGATATGCCTTGTACCGGTCAAGAAGTGACGGCAGATTCAGGGTTTCGCCCTCAAACACATCTGCCAGATCATCCAGGGGATCAATCGCCAACATTGGCAGGCGATCTCCGATCAGATCATCGGTGAGAGCGTTGTACAGGCGATTTTGGATAAACGGACAGGAAAAGCGGCAGACAGATGTCTTTGTGCCGTTATTGTCTGTTTGAAGCTCCGGCGCAATCACACCGTTCATATACAGATAGGCGCACCACTCGGCGTCGATTGAAAACGGCACATCGGATCGAGAGAACAGCTCCAGAACATGCGAGACATAGCCCTTGCGGACTTTTTTGACCAGATTCAGGACTGTGTTGTTCCACTCCAGCGTCAAGGCGGCATGATGTACCGTTTTCCAGGTATTGCAGTCAATCGCATGATCTTTTCCCGGATTGTATTTTTCGGTCAGCAGCTCCCCGAACCATCCCACCAGACCCGGCTGACCATGGGTCGCCTCATATACACTCCGGACAACCTCCGGATCGACGACCTGGCCGCTTTCCAGTTGATACTGATCGAACAGGTCCGTGACTTCATCCAATGTAAAATTGGGAACATGGAGGCTTCTCTGGATGTTGAACGGCGAGCCTCTCTGGCTGTCCAGACCCAGCACGGCACGGACACCGATCAGGGCAAGACTGTGAACACAATATTGGCTTCGGTTCAAATACATATCCCGAAACAATGCCACCAGCCGATCTATAACCTCAGCAGGCAGGCTGTCGAATTCATCGATAAACAGTATCAGCGGCTTTTGAAATACCCCTTCTGTCCGGTGAAAAAGATAAGTCCATTCCTCAAATGTTGATGGCGGCTTCATATGCATCGAAAAAGTGTCAAGAAACAGCTTAGGGATTTTAGCTAGAAATTCGACAATGGGATTATCTGTAATAAAAGAAATGCCTTGCATGGACATCATGCCCAAGATAAATTGATCCGGGTATTCTGCATCAATCCGCTTTCTGACCTGCTGTATCAACCACGTCTTTCCCGTCTGCCGGGGCGCCCAGATGGTGAAGTAATGACCGCCTTCGTCATCCATACCAATCAGCGAATTCAGACACTGGTCAACCAAATTCGTGCGGGGTACACAAAAGTGACTGCGAGCATTTACCGGACCATAGGAATGGAATCTGCGCATAGATGTTTCCTTTAAGCGGGATATTGTCATTATTCCGAATTTCTTTGGACAGGGTTGCCGGAACAGACACATCATCCAGGGGATCAGCATTCGTTTCGGATGGCCTCTGTTCGTGCCGAAGGTCGGCTACCCAGCTTGATATCCAGCACGGAGCGACAGCGAGCATACACTTCAAGCGCATTGGTCGGCCGATCCATTTGTTTATACAGGATCATCAGACGCTGATAGAATCGCTCCGCGAGATCATCGATTTCAAGGGCACGGGTGTAACACCTGACAGCGGCTTCCATATCCCCGATCGACTCCCAGTATCCGGCCAAACTTTCCGCACCGCTGATGAACTTTACCCGCAGCCGATCCTGAAGAAAAAACATCCAGCTTTGTTCCGGCTCGGCATCCAGAAAATGCCCCTGATACAGGGAAATGGCGCGCTGTGTCAGTTGAATCGCCTTTGAGGCGGTCTCCAGAGAAAGTTTTGGATCGGCCCGGGAACGCCGGCAGGTTTCCCACAGCCGTTCGGCACCGGTCAGCAGATGATCCAAGGCAAAAGCGTCCACCCAGCAGGATTGCATATCGAGGCTGAGACGGCTTTCTTTGAGACGCAGCACATTGTCTTTTCCGAGCAGTTGGCGGAGGCGATAGAGCGTGGTTTCAAAGGAACGATGAGCGAGGTCACCCTCGGCATCGGGCCACAGGGCATCACAGAGATTTTCTTCCCTGACGTTTTTCCCGCCGAAAGCGATGAGGGCTTTAAGCAGAAGAAGAGGCCGCTGTTGAACTTTTCCCGAAAATTGGACAGATTCCCCGTCCCGCATGATCTCGAATTTTCCGAGGGTGTAGATTTTTATCGGCCAGGGCCAGTTCTCCAGATGACTGATGGGTTCTTTCGGAACCAGACGCCGCCTCCGGATAAGATGGTGAACATAATCCGTCTCGATGCCGTGTTCGATAGCCTTGACACAAAGATGCGCCACCATGGCATTCTCCCAGAAAATTCCATTGACATATCCATGCCTTTTTCCAAGCCCCATCGCTCTGCGAAGGAAATTGCGGCCGCCCGCTTCATCGCCGCGATCGAAGGCCATCTGCGCCGCGAGGAGACAGGCCATGAATTCCATCTGAAAAAGAGAGGTCTTCCCAATGATATTCCAGATTTCAGATAAATGGGCGTTTGCCGCCTCATCGTCATCGAGTCGATGCAGGACAATGGCCTTGATCAGATGGGGGTTGGCCATTATGGACAGTCCGCCGATGGAGGCGCTGATTTCTATCCCACTGTCGGCATGAACGGCTGCATCGACGGCGCGGCCTTCCAGCATGCACTTCCAGGCTGTTAGAATGTGATAAAAATATTCACCATAACGCACAGGTTTCAATTGGATATCAGCATGCATGCTGTCGAGATATCCACTCGCTGCGGCCATATCGCCCATACTGAGAGCACCGGCAGCGGCATGCCCCATCATGTAAATCTTCAAAAAAAGAATACCCGAATACTCGGCCAGGGCAATGCCTTCATCGGCCGCCCGCCGATTTTTTTCGAAATCGGACGAAAGCCAGTAATACAAAGACTCCATATCTCTCACGGACAATAAAGCCAACGTGGAAGCCCGGCCGGTATCGGTTTTTTGATGTATCGCATCGAGAATAGGCGGAACTTTTTCAATCTCTCCGGAAAAAAGGCGGTAAAACGCCAAGCCGCAAAGAATATGAATCGCCACATTGATATTCGGGATCACCCGGATCAATGCGTATCCGCGCTGTTCCCATTGTGTCCAGGTGGGATTGAAGGGCTGCCTCAACGTCAGTGCGTTCAGCATGCTGTTGACCACATGCGATTCGATTTCGGAGGAGGGAAACCGGCCGTATTCCTTGATCAGTTCATCCATCATGACGATCAATCGGTCCAAATCGACAAAGGTATCCAGTCTGAAATTGACCGAATCGAGCATTCCCGACAATGCCAGGAAAGACCCCGCCGCATCTTTTTCATTCCTGAATCGTTCAAACGCATCGGCATAATATGGCATGCTGCCCTCCGGTGATGCCGGAAACCGGCAAACACCTTTCCAGTAGAGCAGCCACGGCTGATTTCGGATGGTGGACGTCGGCAGAGATTCCAGCCATTGATCCAGCATCTGCCAGCGTCCCTGGGAGATCATCCCCGATGCCTGGTTCAGGATGACGCGTGCGCCATCGTCCCACTGTTCGGCCTCACAGAAGAGTCTGACGGCGTCTTCCCTGCGTCCGTTTTGTTCCAGCAGGCGGGCAGCCCGGATTCTGATTGCCCGGAGGTGATCTGCAGACAGGAATTCCGCCGCTTTCGTATGAAGAAATTCCCGAAACAGTGGATGATATTGAAAAGACTGATCATCGGAGACGAAACGGTGGGTGAAATAATTCTTACGGATAAGATCGGAAAATATTTCCTTAGCCCGTTCGTCTCCCGTCAGTGCAGTTGCCATCGGGATATTCATATCCGGAAGAAAAGAGGATATCATTAGAAAAATGCGGTCTTTGCCCGTTGTTCTCCCAAGCAGTTCAGATGCAAAATATGAAAATATTTCCTCTTTGGCCAGACCCAGGGGAAGTCGGAACGCAACGTCATCCAGTTCGAGGCTCTCCATAAGAAGCACCATACCGGCAGCCCAGCCATCGGTGGTCTGGTACAACCGGGAAAGGGTTTCTTCAGAAATCGCTTTTCCGGCCAGGATCGTGGCGATTGCATGAGATTCATCGACAGTCAGCCGAATCTCATCCCAGCCGATCAAATGCATCCGGCCTTCGGCGCGCAGACGGGAAAAGGCGGCAGGCGGCTTGTTTCGGCTCAGAATAACAATATTTATTCCCTCGGGAATGGATTCAATACCAGCGTTGATGACGGCCTGAAACTGAGAATCTTCCGGAATTTCCTGATAATTGTCGAAAACAATGACAGGATTCCCGGCTTCATCAATTGATCTGCGACGGGTTTTGAGCAACAATCTTTCGGATATCTGTTCGAAGAAACGTTTGGAAAAGACGTGAATTCCCTGAAGATATTCAGGGGTGAGAAGTGGTAGCGGTTTGCGGTTCCGAGGTGTTGCATATTTGACGGCCAGTCCAAGGTAATAAAAAAATGTTGCCGGGTCTCCGTCGCCTTCATCTATCTGGTACCAGATACAGGGCCCATTGCGGGATTTGACAAAGCTTGCCGCCAGCGTGGTCTTGCCAGATCCAGCCGGACCCGATATCCAAACGATTCGATTATCCCAAGATTCTTTGATGGTATGAAAGAGACGTTTCCGAAGAAGAACGCTTTTGATGCTCGGACACGTCAATTTGGCAGGTAAGAAAAATGTCGATCGGCTCTGCATCGATATTTTCATAAACCATCTCCATTTTTTTTGTGATTTTTTCAATCATGAAAACTGTTATAAGATTGGCGCATCAGCGTATAAAGTTGGATGAACATGCTATATGGTATCCTGAAAAATTTATCAATAGCATGAAAATATACTGATGCGCGTTCCCTTGTGGATTGAACAAACCGGAATATGGCATGAAATAGCTTTTGACTACATTTCGAAGATGTGCTACCCGACAGTCAACATTCATACGTTGGTTCTCTCAGATGAATCTTCTCCTTCGCCCGACTGCACCCGAAACGGAATCCGAAACTTAGAATTTTACCGACATCTTTACTATCTTGGATGGTATGTGTCATGAAATGCTCGAAATGCGGTTTTCAAAACCCTGTAGATATGCATTTCTGCGGTAACTGTGGGTTTATGCTGGCGCCGTCCGCCATTCTTTTCAGCGATCGTTCTTCACTGCAATACGAATCGACGCGCATCCCCCACGACATACCCCATATCGAGGAAGAACTGCGGCAGGTTACCATCATGTTCTGCGACATGAAAGGGTTCACTCCGCTCTCCTATCACCTGGGTCCTGAAGCGACGTTTGCCCTGATTGAAAAAATTCTTGGGGTTTTGATCCATAAGGTCTATCGAAACCATGGCATTGTCAATGAAATCAGGGGAGACGGTATATTGGCTTTTTTCAGCGCTATGGATGCGCTGGAAGACGCCCCTCTGCGGGCCATCCGAACGTCTATCGCCATTCATGAGGAAATTGCCGGTTTCAGTGACGGGGCTTCAGTTTCACCCATAAGGATGCGAATTGGCATCAACACGGGAATGGTTGTCATCGGTTTCCTCCGGACAGAACTCTGCGTGCAATTGGCGCTCGTAGGAGACACGATCAACATGGCTTCTCGGATGGAATCTCTGGCCGAACCGGGAACCACTTATGTTACCGAAGATACGTATCGCCTGACAAAGAAATTTTTCAATTTCCAGCCATTGGGAGACATCACGGTCAAGGGCAGAGAAAAACCGATGTCCATCTACAGGGTGCTGTCCGTCAAAGAAGATGCACAGCATTCCCGTCCGGGTTCCGAAAGAATGATCGCTTCAAGAATGGTCGGCAGAGACAACGATCTGAAAATTCTCGAACATCAGGTCATGAATGCTATCAACGGGAAAGGATCGGTGGTGCATGTCATCGGTGAACCCGGTATCGGTAAATCACGTCTCATCGCAGAACTGAGACGTCTGGAAATCATGAAAAAGGTTCGCCTTTTTGAAGGAATGGCTGTTTCGATCGGAAATAATCTGCGTTTTCACCCCATTGTTGACCTATTGAAACAATGGTCCGGCATCAGACATGGCGATGGGGATATCCAGGCTTTAGATAAACTCCGGACAGCCATCAGTCGATTGTTTCATGAAGATACCGTTGAAGTGCTGCCTTTTGTGGCTGTTCTGATGGGGTTGAATCTCTCCGGGATTCATGCGCAGCGGGTGAAGGGGATTGAGGGTGAGGCCCTGAAAAAGCTCATTCTGAAGAGTTTAAAAGATTTACTGGTGAGAGCAGCGGAACAAGCGCCTCTGATCCTGGTAATCGATGACATGCATTGGGCTGACGCCAGTTCCGTTGAACTCGTCGAAGCCCTTTTTCACCTGGCCGAAACATCCCCGATCATTTTCATATTTACCTTCCGACTGGGTTACAATAAAATCGCCGATCACATGGCTGAGAGCGTCAAAGACACCCCTCAGATTCCATTTACTGAAATTGTCATCCACCCGTTGACAGAAAAATTGAGCGAAATTATTATCGGCAACATTCTGAATATCTCGGACCTTCACCATCCTCTCATCACTGGAGTCGCAGCCAGAACCGGTGGTAACCCCTACTTTATCGAAGAAGTTCTTCGATCCTTAATCGATGCGCATGCGATTTTGCAAAACGGCGATGTGTTTCATATCGCCCAGCAGGTGGCGGAAATCTCCATACCCAATACAATCGAAGCATTACTGATGGCCAGGATGGACAGACTGGAAGAGCAGACCCGCAATCTGTTGAAAGTGGCTTCGGTGATCGGAAGATATTTTTTCTACCGCATTCTCAAAGATGTTGCCGGCCACATCTCAAATATTGATCAACGTCTTGTGTATCTTCAGGAAATCCAGATTCTCCGGAAACGATCGCTGATGGGCGAATTGGAATATCTTTTCAACCATGCACTGTTTCAGGAAACAGTGTACCATTCCATGCTTCTACAGAAAAGAAAAGAGCTCCATCTCACGGTTGCGCGATCCATCGAACGCATTTTCTCCCATAGACTTCACGAGTGCTACGGAATGCTTGCCTATCATTACTGCATGGCCGATAGCCTGGAAAACGCAGATGCATGTCTGATCAAAGCCGGAGAAGAAGCTTTGAAAGCCTCTGCTTCCAATGAAGCGATTTATTATTTCCAGGAAGCGCTTACCGTTTATCGAAAAGTTCGGGGCGATCGGGTCGATCCTGAAAAAGTCGCCATGTTCGAGAAGTTTATCGGGCTGGCATATTTTGAACAGGGCAATCATTTAGAGGCTGTCGTACATTTCGACAGAGTACTGAACCACTACTGGGGAGATTTACCCCGGAATGCCTTCAGGCTGGGCATCATGTTTATTGCCAGTTTTACAGCATTTATTCTTGCATTGTACTTTCCATCCTTCTGGTTCCAGGATATCCCCGCGCCGCATGACATTGAAACCATAGATATTTTCTATAAAAAAGCCGAAGCGCTGGTTGTTTTTGACCCCAGGCGTTTTTTTGTCGAATCTTTTATTTATTACCGAAAAATCATTCATTTCGATTTAACCCGATTCAAGTTGGGAATCGGGATTTTTCTGGGTGCCAGTTCCCTGTTCACTTTCACGGGTATTTCTTTTGGAATCGGCAAAAAGGTACTGGATCATGTCAAGCCCTGGCTGTCCACGGAAGATACTAGGCAATGGATTCAATATGATCTGTTGGACACATTGCTTCTTTTTCTGAAAGGACAATGGAACGAGATTTCCGAGTGCAACGAAGATTGGATAATAAAGAACCAGAAAATCGGGGAAATCTGGTATGTTTCTCAGCAGTATTACTGGCATGGGCTTGTGAAAACCTACCAAGGAATTTTCGATGCAGCCGAAATATTTGTGACAAAACTATCTGAAATTGCATCGTATTATCAAAACAAGCTCTCCCTTTGCCTGAAATATTTGCTCCATATCCATCTTCTCATTCAACGCCGCGATCGCGAGAAGGCGATGACCGAAGTAACCCGAGGCATCCACCTTTTCCAGAAATGGAAATTCACCATACCACTTCTACATATGCACTGTCTTAAAGCATCGATCCATCTGTCGGAAAAGAACATGGCGGCATCGCAAAAATCGTTGGCTGCGGCCGGCCGGATCATGTCCGAAGTGAAGGTGGTTCCCAGCCAGGCATCGACATTTTATCGAAATCAATTTGAATATTTCCTTCACTGTCTGGAAGATTCCCTGTTGACCGGTCATGAACAAACGTCCGCCGACTATCGCCGAAAAGCACTGAAATCGGGAAAACGGCTGCTCCAGACCTGCCGAAAAGCCGCGCAATATCGAACCGATGCCTATCGTCTCATGGGTATCTACAAATGGTTGAACCGCGATCGAAGAGGAGCCTTTACCTGGTGGTATCGGGCAATCATTGAAGGAGAAAACCTGGGTGCACGCCCCCAGCTTGCCAGAACTTATGCAGAAATCGGCAAGCGAATCGGTCCGATTCGAAACGTTCATACAGAATGCGATACCGATAACCCTTTAGACTCCTTGAAACTGGCAAAAATGATGTTTGAAGAATTAGGGCTCCATCATGATCTGGAAGAACTGAATTCGCTGACTGGCTGAACCTGTCTGTATATTTCGATTTCTGAGTGTCTAAAAAAGAAACCCGCCTGATCGTTTTTTTTCGATGTCCGACTGTTTCCCTTTCATACGTTCCTGATTGTCATCCAATAACGATCCTTTTTCGCCCCTTTGGATATCACATCCTCAATCCGTGTGCCATCTGTGAGTTTTATTATATTATTCACAGACAGACGTTCATGGAACGATAAATCAACATCCCATAATTTTTTCCTGTAAATCATCATGGATGTAATTGCTATTTACCGTCTTTGGAAACAGCAAAGCGCACAAGGGGCCATTATGAAACTTTCATGTGACAACTGGCAATCGGCTGTCGTTTCCCCGGAAACAGCGGTCGAAAAAATCAGACCTGGAATGCGCATTTTTCTGGGAACGGCCATGGCCGAGCCTCGCACCATGGTTCGGCATCTGATGACTTCCTCTGCAAAGAATCTGGAAGACCTCGAATTATTACAGCTCATCAGTTTCGGCGATGCGGTATCGCTCCAGGCAGTCTGTTCGGAAAACTGCCGCCTGAAAACATTCTTTTCCGGATGGGAAGCCAATAAAGCCATTGCTGAGGGCCGGGCGGATTTGATTCCCAGCAGACATGGCAAGATCGGCCGGTTGATCCAGTCCCGCCTGATTCCCGTGGATGTGGCCATCGTTCAGATTTCCCCGCCCGACAAGGCCGGTTTCTGCAACCTGGGTATCGCCGTGGATGTGGCCCGTGAAGCCATGACACAGGCGTCGATCCGTGTGGGAGAGATCAACACCCGGATTCCCAGAACGTTTGGAGATACCCATGTTCAATTGACCGATTTCGATTTCCTGGTCCACGCCACAGAACCTCCCATGTATATTGACCGATCGGAAACGGATGATTGCTGGAATCAGGTCGCCCAGCTTGTGGCGTCTCTGATCGAAGACAAAAGCTGCCTGTCGTATTCCATCGGTCCCTTCTACGATGCATTGGCGCAGCATCTGACAACCAAACAGGACCTCGGAATCCACACACCGGTTTTCACCGACGCGCTGATGGATCTGGTGAAATCCGGTGTTGTCACCAACCGATTCAAGTATTCGTATCATGGAAAATCGCTGACATCCTACGCCATTGGAACCGTTCAACTGCTCGAATGGCTCGATGACAATCCCCATGTTGAATTTCGACGAATCGAACGGGTGTTCGATCCATGGGTCATTGGTCAAAACCCGCGTTTTGTCACCCTAGTGGCCGCCAACAAAGTGGACTTGTACGGTCGTATCGGGCTGAATGGGAATAACGGCATTCTGAGCAACGGAACATCGGACATCATGGATTTCATCAACGGCGCGGAATTATCCGAAGGCGGTCGCACCATTTTTGCGCTGCGCAGCCGAAACGAAAACGGTGAGCCGAACATATTGCCATCCCTCATCAATGACTCCAACCACTATAGCACCTTTGAATCCATCGGCACCGTCGTTACGGAATACGGGTTCATGAATCTTGAAGGATGCACCGTCCGCGAGCGGGCCCAGGCACTGATCGACATCGCTCATCCCGATGATCGGGCCGATTTGCTTGAAGCAGCCAGAAATCGAAAAATTGTATATCCGAATCAGATTTTCAAAGCGGAATGCGCTCGACTCTACCCTGCAGATATCACCGCCGCCCATACGTTTCGTGATGATGTTCAAGTTCGATTCCGAGCCATTCGGCCTTCCGATGAAGAAGAAATGCGACATCTGTTTTATCGTTCTTCCGAGCAGGCGATATACTTGAGGTATTTTCAATATCTCAACAGTATGCCGCATACCAAAATCCAGGAATATATCAATGTGGACTGGAATCAGGTAATGTCCATCGTGGGAGTTATCGGAGAAGAAAAAAAAGGGAAGATCATCGCCGAAGCCCGTTATGTAAAAGTACCCAACAGCGAATTCGCCGAAGCCGTATTTTGGGTCGATGAAGCGTATCAACGACATGGAATCGCCACCTTCATGTATGGGATGCTGATTCGGATCGCCAGACAGCACGGCATCAAAGGCTTTATCGCCGACGTGATGTTTGACAATAACGGCATGATGCGAGTGTTCAAAAAATTTGGTGTGATGGTGAAATCACACCTTGAAGGCAGGATGTATAACCTGGTTATCCATTTTCCCGAAGATAATACCGGCATCTTTCGGGAAGTTTTCCCCTGAATGTGATGGTGGAGGGAAGCGGCCCGGAATTCAGTTGTCATTCCGATGGAATGGCCGAAAAAGGCCTATTCCCTCTCTGCTGCCTTGCGAAATGAATTTTCTGAAAGTCTATATCAAAAAAAAGGAGAGACGCCATGCTGGACCAAAGCGAACTGTTAATGGGAATGGGGAAGCTTTTTTTCAGAAGCTTCAATGACCTCGCCGTCAAAACAACTCATAGAAAAGGAGGTACTGTGTTTTGGGAAGGCGCTCCGGCGCTGTATTATTACACGATGGTCAGCGGCCGAGTGAGCCTGTTTATCAAAACCGGATTCAACGTCTATTCCATCGACACGCCGGGGGAAGTGTTCGGCTGGTCAACGCTTGTAGATCGGCCAACCTATTCCGCAACGGCGGAATGCGTCGAACCGACAACGCTACTTCGATTCGACAAGAACGATCTGGTCAAAATGCTGGAAGAACACCCGCAATGTTCCATCACTTTCTATAAAAACATTGCTAAAACATTGGGAAATCGATTGTTGACCTGTTATAATTTCATTTCAGGTGAATTGTCTCCAACGTGAATCCGTAGCGGATACCCCCGGTATTTTTTTAGAACAAATAAATTAGAATATCAAATAAATTCAATTCGATGATCGATCATCACCGGCGGCGGCTGACCGATACCGGGAAGCAGGAGAAAAATGCTTTTATTTCTGTTTTCTGCCGTCACTGCCAAAGAGGCTTTTGTGTCTGCCGGTGTTGCTGGCGGGGACAAGCCTATTGCTGTAATGCTTGCCGGCTGAGCGCTGGCAGGGCATCCCACCGTGAAGCACAACGCCGTTATCGCCAAACCGAAAAGGGACCTTCCCAGTGGGTTATTTCGAAGATGTATGCTGGGAAGAGATTCTTGAAAAAATTCCGCTCCTTCATGTCAAAGGTACCGGCTTGATGCAGGCCGTTGGCCATCGCGGCGACCCTCTGCCGCTGCGGGGCAGTCTGCTGGAAGTCGATTGGCATCATGCCAACGACTGGTTTCAGCAAGTCGCCCAGGAGCAGTTCGGCGATTCGGAGGCCGCCATTCCCACCTCCTACAAAGGCAAGGCCCGTTCGGCAGTCATATCCGAACACATGGAGCGGGTCGCCGACAACATGGGCATTTGCAAGTGGCTTTACGGTCTGTGTATCTACAACGATATGAATATGGCCTGCCGGATATTCAGTCTGGCCACCGGCAAGGAATGGGACATCGACCACATTCTCAAAACATCCGAGAGGGTGCGAATGGCTCTTAACTGCCCACCGCCCACCTAATATGGGCGTTGAAAGAACGGGATGAATTTATCGAATGGATAGCAAGCGTCCATCGGAGTCATATTCAACAGGTTGTCAATAACAGCCGGTTAGTAACCGTTCACCTCCTCCCCCCTACGGGGGGAGGTCGGGTGTATCGTGTTTAAAAAAGTTAGTTCCTGCCATTGATATTCAGCCCCCCATTACCCCATGCATGCCGGGCAAAGGAGGCTTTGGATCAATTTGCTTAGATGAGAATTGGACTGCATACAACCCGGTTTCGGCCATCGGACTTGGCTTGATAAAGCATCCTGTCGGCTTCGTTCACCAGGTCTTCAGGCTTTCCGTCCGACACACAATGGGATGTGATAACGCCAAAGCTAGCCGTCACCGTATCAGCAACGGACGAACCCCGGTGCTCGATCTCCAGCGCCGAAATCGCTTGACGGATTCTCTCGGCAGTCAGCAACGCACCAGCTCGTGATGTTTCCAGTAAAATACAGATAAATTCCTCTCCGCCATAGCGGGCCGCTATATCTGTCGAACGAAACAGATTGAATGCCAATACGTCGGCGACAGATCGTAAACATTCATCTCCCTTCACATGCCCGTAATTGTCGTTGTATGCTTTGAAATAATCGATATCGAGCATGATCAAAGAGATGGTTCCCCCGGAACGGACATGATGGGCATATTCCCGTTTCAGCACATCGTTAAAATGCCGGCGGTTGGCCAGGCCAGTCAGCGGATCGGTAATACTGAGGAGTTCGAGTTGTCGGTTGGTTTCCGCCAGTGTCTTTTCTGCGGTCAGCCGCTGCTGAATTTCCTTATGAAGATTTCGATTGGATGTTTCCAGTTCGATATTTCGTGCGATAATTTCCTTTTCCGCACGGTTTTTGCGATCGCTGGTGACGAACAGCCCTATCAACAAAAACACAAACAGCGCATACAGAAGATAAGCGGCTGTCATGAATCCCGCATAATGGGTTCGACCCGTTTCGATCAGACTGAAGAGCTCGATGTTGCTGTCCGGAATTTTTTTTCGATAGACGACATAATGCTTTTGCTGAAAATTCACCTGGGGGGAGGTGATCAAAAATGCCGCAGGTTCGACTGTGCGGCCAACAAACTGTTTGGCATCTTCGATGGCTTTGATCTCGATCTGCATAATGGGAAGAATGGCCTTGTAATGCAGGCTATCCATCGATGAAGCAAAAATGACGCCGTTTTCCGTGATCAATCCATAAACATTCCCGGAAAATTCTGACTTGAGCAGTACTTCGAGCTTTTGCATATCGACACTGAATGCCACCACGCCGGAGGGTTTGCCGGCTGTCTGGTGGAAGAGCGGCGCGCTGAAAAACATGCGCAGCGACTTGTGGTGAACTCCCAGGGCCGGATAGATGTAGGTCTGGCTCTCCATGGCCTTTTGGAAATACCTTCGAAACCGGAAATCGGCGCCGACCGTGGCCATCCCGCTGCCTTCGATCATGATGCCCTGACTGTTCAAAACGAAGAGACTGGCGGCATCGATGAATGTGCGCAACGTATCGAGAGCCAATTGGGTGGATTGTTTTTCGTCCTGACTCTGGGTGGCCTGACGGATAATCATCAGAGACTCCACGGATCGAATCGTATTTCGATAAACTTGTAATTGCGCATCGATATTGTCATAAACGGGAATGGTTTCCCGCTCGATTCGGTTGGTGAGCCGATCCTGATAATATTGATTGGAAAAATAAGTAAGCGGTATCACGCCTATAACCGCTGAAACAATCAATACGCGGATTGTTTTCGTGATGGACCAGTGCATTGGAAAGAACCTCTGATCTGCCTGAAATGTTCGATTTCAGAAATGGCCGAGATTGCCATAGATGAATTCAATTTCTTACCGTGAAAATACATCCAGTATCTCCATTTCCCAGCAGGCGAGGGTTGGGGTGGGAGAATAAAATGTACCATTTTCATGTCTGAGGGGTGACATCGCACCATCGTGATCGTTTAACACGACTCATAGGGAATTTCAACCGGATTGCCCACTCTTGATGCCTCGATGTGCCCTTTCCCTGTTGTCAAGTCCCTCCAAAAGCGCTACGGGTTTTTCACCAACGGCAACCTGCCCAGGCCATCGCCAAGGCGCAGGAAGAAAGAAGCTATGTAGTAACGACCGGAACAGGTTCCGGAAAATCCCTGGCGTTCTTCATTCCCATGGTGGATCGCATCCTGAAAGCCAGGGCGTCCGATCTCACTCCCCGCACCCGCGCCATCGTCATCTATCCGATGAATACCCTGGCCAACAGCCAGATGCATGACATCATCGAAGAGACCCTGGAACGAGTGACCGATCCCACCATCCGTCTGACAACGATCCAGCCCCAGCTTTCTCAGTGTATTCAGACAGGATTCTTTTCCTGGCCGGGTCACCACCCCACAAGGAGGTCGCACCCTTTGCCTTCAAGCTCCATCAATTCATCAGCGGCCCCGGAAAAGTCATTGCTACGCTGGAGGCGGAAGGCCGCCGCCATATCACCCTGGGATGCCCAGCGGTACGCGCCCGGCCGCAGGAAAGAAGGTGTGATGCTGTATGCGGCCCATTTCTGCCGGGAATGCGGTCAGGAATACCCCCGGTGTGGGCGGACGCATCCGGCCGGTCCAGGCGGTTCTCCCCGCGCGAGATCGATGATGCCGCTTCCGAGGATACAGAAGTGCGTTTCGGTTTTCTGGCGCCGCGAAAGGCGGATCAAGTGTATCAGGGGCGGTTGGAGTATCTGCCGGACAACTGGCTGGATGTATCCCGTGCCACGCCGAGAATCAAACCGGGCTATAAGAAAGCCGTGCCCCCTTCCTCTTTGCCCCCGAACGTCGGGCACAACTCCGCGCCGAACTGAACGCTTATTACGCGATGCTCTCTGGCCTCCCTGGCAGCCGCACCGGCAGCCTCCAGAATAAGGAGGTATTGTCGCCACATGTCAGATTGACCATGGCGCCCTCGGGAATCTCTCCGGCAAACTTTATCGAGCGTTCCTGCCATGTAAATTCTTGAGTTTTCGAAAAATAATTCTCAATAAATTAACTTAATGGCATTATATTTGCTGCGATGGGGCATAGGCGTTCTGCTTTTATGTGCAAGTATCGCTGCAATCTTCTAAATCAATCGGTATGTTAAACTTTTTCCTATTCCTGTCCTGTTTTTTTCTTTCCAATCCCAACCACTTTATCAACAAATTTGCATTGCTTTGCACTCTGTCCATGAAAGCTTCAAGATTCCAATACTGTG
>CAJBLH010000150.1 GCA_903953895.1 uncultured Desulfobacteraceae bacterium
GGCTGACTCAACTCCTTTACCGTGGCTTCGCATGATTCGTTACCTCTTCACACGCACGGATCTGTTCCGGGCTGGTGGCTAACCTTTACCCGTGCCGGATTGTCCGGCTTGCCTGCATTAGCTTTGCTTGGCGCACTCATAAAACACCTCCTTTTAATGCATCCCGGCAGAAAGGATTTGCCTTTTCCCCCGGTAATCCTGCAATCTTATTCCTAATTGAGGATTATAGGCCAAGCCATTAAGCATTCCGTCCTTTTGGGTGGTTTGCTTTTATTGATTGAAACATAATGATGAACTTTAATTCGATAGATATGCCAAAAGCATATTATATAGAAGAAAAACTTTTATCAATAGATTATTTAAAATGTGTTATACATTCATCTCGAAATGTTTTACATTAAGATGATCATTTTGCATCCTTTGTTTCATGTATAAAAATATTTGGATGCAGTATTGGGAAGACAAAGTCAACGATGTCGGGGGGGATTCGACAGTCGTAATGAGATTCATGACTATCGAAGGGTCAGTCAGAGCAGTAGGCGGATCGGGAAAAAAAGGAAAGGGGCGATATTCCGATTGGAACATCTCCCCTTTCCTTATAAGAACGGATATTGATGAAAAAGATTATTTGCTGAACAGTTTGGTAATAGCTGCGGCCTGCGGATGTGCATAAATGAGGATCAGCGCAATGACGAGTGCATAAATACAAAGAGACTCGATCATGGCCAGACCGATCAGCAAGGTAACGGTGACTTTACCTGAAGACTCTGGATTACGTGCAATGCCTTCAACAGCAGCCTTCAAACCAAGGCCCTGGGCAATACCGCAACCAAATGCCGCTACTGCAATTCCGAAACCTGCTGCCGTTACGCATGCGATGAAAAACTGTAATGCTTGTGCTTCCATACTTTTTTTCTCCTTCTGATTAATGTGAATACATTTGGGCTTCTTCCATTATCCCAAACCCGGTGAACTTTATCTGTAAGCCAATAAATACATTCGCTACCACAACAAAAGACTGTTTCTGATCAATGCGCATGTTCCATGGCGCCAGTGAAATACATGATCGAAAGCAGAAAGAATACAAAAGCCTGAACCAGCGCCACGAAAATACCCAAAGCCATGATGGGCAGCGGGGCGAAGAACGCGCCGGCAAGGACGAACAGAATACCCAGAACCAGTTCATGACCCATCATGTTTCCGAAAAGACGGAAGGAAAGGGATAAGATTCTGGCAAGATGGCCGATGACCTCAATGGGCAGAATAATCGGAATCATCCACCATACCGGGCCGCAAAAATGCTTGATGTATTTGATACCGTGGTATTTGACGCCGATGATGTGGGTAAATATGACGACCGTCAGCGCACAGGATGCCGTGGTATTCAAGCTGGCGGTTGGGGGGAAAAAGCCAGGCACCAGTCCGATCAGATTGGAACAAAAAATATAGATAAAGATCGTGGCAGCCAGCGGCAACAACCAGCGGCCTTCTTCACCCGTAACATCCACCATGAATTCTTCAATTCCGGAGATGACGACTTCAAAGAAATTCTGCCCCTTTGAAGGAATCATGCTGATGCTTTTCGTTCCCAGCATGCCGAAAGTGATCAGGAGCGCCATGACTACCCATGAGTAGATAACATGGGGGTATGCATGAGCAAAATGCCCCAGGCCGATAGCTTCGAATAATTTGACAAAAAATAGATAGGGATGTTCCACCTTACATTGCCTCCTTGAAAAAAAGGTTTTTAAGTTCACGAAGCGTGGCGAGCATGATGCTGGCGACAACAACGGAAAGACCGATAAAAAGCCCCAAAGGGTGGACATAATGTCCTGATATTAAAATAAATATAATAAATCCGCTGAGGATGAACCGAATATAATATTTGGCCAGAATAACATTGTGGGAGGTAAGATTGGACGGGGTAAGCGATTTTTTCAGGGTTCGAGACAGAAGATGAAAATTGACTGTGACGATCAGCCCTCCAAAAAGGATTCCCCAGAGCATATCCAGAGAGGCCAGCATAAAACCCCCGATACTTACCACGGCGAATACCAGCCAGTTGGCTCGGGTAACAAAAGTCAAGACGCGTTGTTGAATCAAGGATGTTTCCGTATTTTCCGTCATTGATAACTTAAGTGATGCCGATAATGATTGTTCATGTAAAAGATTATAAATTTCTGCTTTTTCGAATTGCTAAACCGATATTACGATAACCGGCTGCAATTCCCAAACAAAGGCAAACAAGGGTGAACCAGGGAGAAGTCTGAAAAAATCCGTCCAGATAAATTCCAGCGGCCAGGCCGATAAAAATGGACAGGGCAACCGATAATCCAAGGCTGCTATAATAGGCCAGTTCCCTTATGGTTCGTCTGGTTTCCCGTTTCATGAAAAAGAACATCCTTTCATTCAGAAAGGGTTCGTGCTTCCTGATTAAAGTTTCCTGCAACTAACATAGGATCATTTTCAAGTCAATGCAAAAAATCAATTTGACGGCTGTCCAGTACCGGACCATCCAGGCAGACATGAAGTCGCCCGGCGTCCGGGCTTCTGCTTTTGACCGCACATCCCAGGCAGGCTCCGATACCACAGGCCATGGCGGTCTCTATGGAAACCTGACAGGGAATGTTCATGGATTCTGCTATCCCGGCCACACAAGCCAGCATGCCCGAAGGGCCACAGGCCAGAATGATGTCGGGTCGCTGTTCTCCTGCGCTGACCTCAAGGGGGTGTGTGATCAGGCATTGGTCACCCATGCTGCCATCGTCTGTTGTGACGATAATCGGCAGATTCAAGGCGGAAAAATCCGCCTGACATAAAATATCGGATTTGGTTCGTCCTCCCAGAAACAGGATACACCGTGACAGGTCAACCTTTTTTTTAAAAAGCGATGTTGCCAGAAAGAGCATGGGCGCCACCCCGATGCCCCCGGCTGCCATAAAAATGCGGCTGCAGCCCGAAGGGATCGAGAATCCATGTCCCAAAGGCCCGAGAATGTCTACAGTGTCTCCAGGCTGGCAGAAAGAAAGTCTACGGGTAATTCTGCCGATCACTTTCACCAGAATTTCAATTCCCTGAAGAATACCGTTTTCGGATTCGATGAGCCTGTGAATGGAAAAAGGCCTGCGAAGCAGGGGGTCTGTCTGGTTCGGCAGGCGAAGCATCACGAACTGGCCGGGGGTTGCATACGCATACTGGGCGGAAACGGTAATCCCGATCCGGTAGCAGGTTCCACCCAGTGGTTGATTCCATAAAATGGTGGCGTTATCGATTTGCATGGAAGGCTTTTTATATGATTCCAATTACCGCGGCAAAGCGGCCTGTTGTTTTTTCTTTCCGGTATGAAAAGAACATATCCGTTCGGCATCGGGTGCAGGTGTTGCTGGAAACGATGTGTTTGCCGGAAATTCCGGCCTCAATCAGTTGATCCTTGCTCATGGCCCAGAAATCAAAGCAGTCCGACCTGTTTTTGTATGACCAGAACGACTTGGGTATTTCGGTACGGTAATTGATGAATTCCGCGCAGCAGGGTCCTAGTGAAGGCCCGATGCCGGCCAGAAGATTCTTTGGGTCACAGCCGAACTTCTTTATCATGGCTTGGACCGTGAGTCCAATAATATTCTGGATGCTGCCCCGCCATCCGGAATGAATGTTTCCCACGGCTTTGCATATCGGATCGTAAATCAGCACCGCCTGACAGTCTGCAGTCTGAATGACCAGCGTTTTTCCCGGAGCATTGGTGATCAGGGCATCTGCGGATTCGGATCTGCCGGAAGAAAGCGCGTTATCCAAAGCACCGGATTCAGGAGAGCTGATAATGGTCGTTCCATGGACTTGACTGGCAAATACCAGTTCGGAATTTCCCATGCACCCGGAAATGGCTTTGCGATTTTGAACGACATGGTCAACATTGTCACCGTTGCCCATGCCGACATTCAAGCCCTGATAGCAGCCTTTGCTGAGTCCCCCTTGACGGGTAAAAATACCGTGCCGGATATCCGCATACTCGGACAGATGAGGAAACTGCAAATAGGAAAGGTTCCGGTGATGTCTGTATATCATGAAGTTACGCCCTTGCCAGCGTCAGGACATCCACGCGGGCCGCTCCGGCATGGGTCAATATCCGGGCGCATTCATCGACTGTTGCGCCGGTTGTATAGACGTCATCGACAAGCAGGATATGTTTTCCGGCAGCCCTTTCTGGAAAATCGACCCTGAAAGCTCCTTCAATGTTCGATTTTCGCCGGTTCTTGTTCAGTCCGGTCTGTGATTTTGTCCATCGACATCTCAGCAGCATGGTCCGGTCGGTTTCCATGGAAGGACTTCCGGAGGCTGTAAGCCGACTCCTCAATTTGACGCACCGATCGGCCAGCAGTAAAGCCTGATTGAACCCGCGCATCCGGTGCTTTCTGGCGTGAAGGGGAACCGGAACGAGGCTGTTGGGAATGGTATCTTCAGGGGTTTTTTGTGCATACATGTTATAAAAGACGTGCAGCATCAGCAGTCCAAAAGGTTCGGCCAAATGAATTTTGCCATGAAACTTGAAATCCTGAATCAACTGCTTTAATGCACCCTCATAGATTCCGACGGCACGGGCCTGATAAAAATGCCTGGGCGCCCGCATGCAATTTTCGCAGAGATGATCTTCCCCATCAAATGCCGTAAAAACAGCACCGCACCGGCAGCATAATGGGGATCCGGCTGGTTGAAAATCCGTTGCACAGGCCGAACACAGGAAGCGGTTCATGGCCCGTTTGAACGTCATCTCGATGGTGGCGCAAGGCGTTTCTTGTGCTGCTTGATGTTCCGGACGCATAAACGCCCTGCAATTCAGGCAGCGGCTGGGAAAGACGGCTTCTGCAAAAGCTTTGAAGATTCGGAGCAGGGTTTAATCCTCCATATTGCCGATGATGGCTTCGGCAAAACCGGAGCATGACACTTCGGTAGCGCCGGAAATCTGACGGGCCAGGTCATAGGTGACGATACCGGCCTTGACAGTGGCCTGCAGGGAAGCGCGAATCCGGTCAGCCGCTTCATTCCATGCCAGATACTCCAGCATCATGGCGGCAGACAGGATCAGCGAGCCGGGATTGACCTTGTCGAGCCCTGCGTATTTCGGGGCGGTGCCGTGGGTGGCTTCAAATACCGCACATCTGTCTCCGATATTGGCGCCGGGCGCCATGCCAAGCCCCCCGGTCTGGGCGGCCAGCGCATCGGAAATATAATCGCCGTTCAGGTTGGGAGTGGCAATGACCTGAAATTCATCCGGTCGGAGCAGTACCTGCTGAAACAGCATGTCCGCGATACGATCCTTGATGACGACCTTTCCTTCCGGTCGAATGCCGCCATGGGCTTCAAAAAGTGTTTTTTCTGTGATCGTCTGATCTGGAAACCGCTCAGCGGCTACCTCATATCCCCATTGACAGAAGGCGCCTTCGGTGAATTTCATGATATTGCCCTTATGCATCAGGGTGACGGACGGCAACTGGTTTTTAACGGCGTAGGCAATGGCGCGGGCTACCAGTCGTTTGCTGTTTTTTGCACTCATGGGCTTGATACCGATACCGGACAGTTCAGGGATATGAACGCCCATGGTCTCCTTCAGAAACCGGATCACCTTCTCCGCATCTTCGCTTCCAGGCGGCCACTCGATACCGGCATAAACATCTTCGGTGTTTTCCCGGAATATCACCATATCGACTTTTTCCGGATGCTTCATGGGACTGGGAACCCCCTGGATATAGCAGACGGGTCGAATACAGGCGTAAAGGTCCAGTTTCTGGCGGAGGGTGACATTGATACTGCGAACACCTTTGCCGACCGGCGTGGTGAGCGGCCCCTTGATGGCCACGGCATGTTTTTGAATGGCGTCGAGGGTCTGTGCCGGCAGCCATTCTCCCGTCTGAAGAAGCGCTTTTTCTCCGGCAAGGATTTCCAGCCACTGAATCTGTTTTTTTCCCGAATAGGCTTTTTGCACAGCCGCGTCCACGACTTTCCGGGTTGCCCGCCAGATATCCGGGCCCGTACCATCGCCTTCAATGAATGGAATGATCGGAAAGTCGGGGACGTCAAGGCTGCCGTTGCTGTTTACCAGGATGCTGCTGAAAGAAATCATTTATGCCTCTTTATCTTTTGATACAATGAATCGTTTCCGCGACAATACAGGGATCAGGCGTTTTCAATTGCTCTTCGCTGTCGAACGGCTTCATACATGACCACGGCGCCGGCAACCGATGCGTTCAGAGAGTTGAAAGCAACGCTTTGGGGGATCGAAATCAGAAAATCGCACTGCTTTTTGACCAGCGGGCGAATACCTTTTTCCTCACCGCCGATTACAACGGCGATAGGGCCGGTCAAATCCGCATCGTAGAGGGTTTGTTCGGCGGATTTATCCAGACCGGCAATCCACAATCCTGAATGTTTCAGCTCCTGAATGGTTGCGGACAGGTTGGTGACCATGGCCATGTTAAGATGCTCCATGGCTCCGGCCGACGATTTGGAGACAGAGGGCAGGGCGGAAGCCGAGCGGTCCTTGGGAAAAACAATGCCGTTGACACCGGCGCACAGGGAGGTTCGCACCAGGGCGCCCATGTTTTGCGGGTCCACGATGCCGTCCAGAAGAACGATAAAAGCGGATGCCCTGGTTTCGGTCAGGGATTCCAGCGCGACCAGCGGATACTCGCTGACTTTGGCGCCGATGCCTTGATGGGCTTCCGTACCCGATAGAACGGACAACTGGGAAGACGTCATGGACTTGATCGGCAGTTTCAGCGCTTTGGCTGCCTCGGTCACTTCCGAAAGATTATAGGGGGTCCTGTCTGTAGTGATATAAATCTCGAAACAGGTTCTTCTGCGGGCTTTCAGGGCTTCCGTTACGGGATGGATGCCGTAGAGAATTTCGGTTTTCATAGATGTAAGTGTTAAGTGCTAAGGGTTAAGGGGCGATTATGGCGATAGGCGTCGATGAGCCGAATCAGTTCTTCGGTGGCAGTATTCAGATCGTCGTTGATAACGATGTGGCGGTACCGGTGGGCTTCGGCCATTTCCTTAGTTGCGTTGATCATACGGGTTTCGATGATTTCCAGGCTGTCGGAACCTCTTGATTCCATACGGGTTCTGAGGGCTTCTATGGAAGGCGGCTGTATGAAAAAGGTGATGCTGGCCGGATACTGCATCAGAATTTTCGCCATTCCCTGAACGTCGATGTCGAGTAGAATATCTTTCCCCGCATCCAGCCACTGATTCAGAAAATGGGCGGATGTGCCGTAATGGTTTCCGTGAACCTCCGCCCATTCGGCCCACTCGCCGGCTGCAATCATATCGAGAAATTGATTCTGGGTGATAAAATGATAATCGATGCCAGGGGTTTCTCCGGTTCTGGGTGGCCGGGTGGTATGAGAGACGGAATACAGCATGTCCGGAAAATGCCGGAGAATCGCCTGGCAAAGCGTGGTTTTGCCAGCGCCGGACGGTGCGGAGAGAATGAACAGATGGCCTTTGGCAGCGGGGAGAACGTTTTTTGAAATCGCACTGGTCGGGGTCATTGCCGCTTACTCCGTATCTTTCAATGTGGACAGCCGCAGAGAAATGGTTTCCGTTTGAATGGCGGAAAGAATGATGTGGTTACTGTCTGTAATCAGAACCGATCGCGTCTTGCGGCCATGTGTAACATCGATCAGCCGTTTTTCGTCACGGGCTTCATCTTTCAGGCGTTTGATCGGGGCGGAGTTGGGGGAGATGATTGCCACGATCCGGTTGGCTGCAACAACGTTTCCAAATCCGATGTTCAGCATCGGATGATTGATTTTGGGAATGGTATTGATGATCTGGGATTCCAATCCGCCTCCTTATTCGACATTCTGAACCTGTTCACGGATTTTTTCAAGTTCGGTTTTCACTTCGACGACACCGTACGATACGGATGCACTTTCGGTTTTCGATCCCATGGTGTTGAATTCCCGGTTCATTTCCTGAAGCAGAAAGTTCAGTTTCCTGCCGCCCGGCTCCGGGGCGTCCATGATCTGACGAAACTGATGCAGGTGACTTTTTGCCCGGACGATTTCTTCGGAGATATCGCTGCGATCGGCCAGAAATGCCGCTTCCTGGGCGATGCGTCCCGGATCGATGTCGATAATTCCCTGCGTGATTTTTTGGATACGGCGGATCAGTCGATCCTGGTAATGAGCCACGAGCCCACCAGATTCGTTTTCAATTTTAGAGAGTTGTGTTTCAATGAATTCAAGCCGGGTTCGAATATCTCCTGATAGAAACTCCCCTTCCTGTTTTCGCATATCCACCAGCAGGCGGACCGCCTCATGCATACAGGGTTGGACGACTGACCAGGCGGCATTCATGTCTTTTTCCGACTCGGAAGGTTTGATGATACCGGCCCCGGCCATCATCTCCAGGGTGATGGGGGACTTGAGTGAAAACCGTTCGTTGATAGCGATCAAAGCCTGATAATAAGCCAGTGCGCGAGGTTCATCAATTTCAAAGGCCGCAGGAGAAACGGCAGTTTCCGTTATCTGAATCTGGATATCCAATCGTCCCCGGCTGATCGTTTCCGCAATCAAAGTTTTGATTTTTTCTTCGAGAGCGGCATATCCGGAAGTGATGCGAAGCGAAATATCCAGAGATTTGCTGTTACATCCGCGGATTTCACAGGTGACGGAAACAGGGGGCACAAAGAGTTTCGTTCCGGCAAAAGCGGTCATGCTCAGAATCATGTCGGTGTTTCCTTTAAATCTTCCAGATATTTATTGCGGACAAGGGCCAGAAAACGCCGGATGTCATCATGCGCGTAATCCGGGTAGGTCCAGGGAAGGGGCTGATAGTCGTTTTTCTGGTAAATGAGCGTCAAGTCCGCATAAATACCTCTGCCGATATAAATTCTATGCGCAAAATTTTTGCCGGTTGCCAGAACCAGCCGTTCCATCAGCAGATATCCGGGATCGATGTTGACTTGCCGCTTGTCATCCACGGCAAAAATCTGCTCGATTTCATTTGTTCTGAGTTTGATGTCTGCCAACGCTTCCTGCTGAATCAGAGATTTGAAAACAAAAATCCGCCGAAACAGGGAAGTGCCCATTTCCTTTTCATAATACGTTGTAAAGTCGAAAGGAAAGAGCGGACTGACCAGGTCGATGGGCCCGAATCGGTTCATGAGTTCTGCGGCAACAGCCGTCATCAGTTCCTGCTTTCGGGTAAACACTCCGATGAGCAGCTTGGCCGGCTTGGGAGGCTGGGGGTGGCTCATGGGAATCAGGAAAGCGGTTTGGCTTCGTCAATCAGCATGATGGGAATATCATCTCGGATCTCATAGATCAGTTTGCATTGGTTACAGACCAGGCCGTCGCCAGCGTCATTTAGATGAATTTCTCCCTTGCACTTGGGACAGGCCAGTATTTTTAAAAGTTCCGGATGAATCGCCATGTCGGTCTCCTATTTATGTTTACCATGAAAATACTTTTAACCACGAAAAAAATGTTCTTCGCGCCTTTGCGTCTTTGCGTGAGAAACAATTTCCACTCATGGGGCGGCATAGACCATGCAATGATCGTTTACTGTGAACGATATGTGGGTTTATGAATTCCGATGGGCGGATGCAATCTTTTCCGCAATTTGTGTGGTGCTGTACCCCTGTAGCAGGGGGACTCGGCAGACGCTGCCGCCGTAAGATTCCACCATTTCCCTTCCCACTACCTGATCCAGCCGGTAATCTTCGCCCTTGACCAGAATATCGGGTTTCAGGGCTTCGATCAGTTGCAGCGGGGTGTCTTCATCAAACAGGACAACCAGGTCCACACACCCCAGAGCGCCGACGATGGCGGCCCGATCCCTTTCCGATACGATCGGCCGGCTGTTTCCCTTAAGACGCCGGACGGATGCATCCGTATTGAGCCCGACAATCAGACGGTCTCCTGTATCTCTAGACTGATGCAGCAGATGAATATGGCCGGGATGAATCAGATCGTAACACCCGTTGGTAAATACCACTTTCTGGCCGGAACTCTGCCAGGATTTGATCAGAATTCTGGCAGATTCCACCGTGGCGGTTTTGGATGCGACAATGCTTTGACGCTGCACGTCACTCAGTGCGATAGCGGTTGTCAGCTCGGAACGGGTAATCGGCTGGGTTCCCAGTTTCCCGACCACGATGCCGGCTGCCAGATTCGCCAGATGTGCTGCCTGTGCAAAGGATAGCTTCAATGCCAGGCCGGCGGCCAGCGTGGCGATGACCGTATCCCCGGCGCCCGATACATCGAACACTTCTCTGGCCATTGCCGGAATCACGAGAGGGGATTCATCTTTTCCGCAAAGAATCATGCCCTTTGATCCCAGTGTAACCAGGAGCCATTCCAGTTCGTATCGATGGCGGATGGCCGATGCACTTTGATAGAGCTCCGGCTCGCTCTCTTCGAAAGTGCTGCCTGCGGCCAGTTCGAGTTCGGCGGTATTGGGGGTAATGCAGGTGGCTTCCTGGTAACGGGTCCAGTCTGCGCCTTTGGGATCTACCAGAACCGGGATACCCCTGGTTCTGCAAAAACCGATGAAGTGCTGGCAGAGCCCTGGCGTTTGAAAAATGCCTTTGCCGTAATCGGACAAAACAACAACATCACATTCAGGGGCTTTTTGTTCAAACCGGGCGGTGAGCTTTTCTTCCAGCTCCGGGCTTAAATTGCGAGGTTCTTCCTCATCGAGGCGAAGGAGTTGCTGGCCTCTGGCCATTATACGGGTCTTGGTGATGGTCGGACGGGCCAGGCTCTCTTGGAGCAGTGGATCGATGCCTTTTTTTAAAAAAATCTTTTTTAACCGGTTTCCAGCCGCGTCGTTGCCGCAGACACCCAGAATCGACACCGGACATTCCAGGCCGGCCAGGTTGGCCGCGACATTTCCCGCACCGCCCGGCACCTCGGATTGCTGCCGGACCCGAACGATCGGCACCGGTGCTTCCGGCGATATCCGTCTGACATCCCCCCAGAGATACCGATCCAGCATGATGTCGCCGACAACCAGGATGTGTTTTTGAGATAATGGAGATAAGATCATGCTGCCGAAACCGTTACTGCTTCATCGATGCAGCATGCCCAGAAATGCAGGATGAAGCTGTGGGCCTCCTGAATTCTGGCCGTACGGGCATGCGAAACGATTACCGGGCATCCGACCACCTCTTTGAGGCTGCCGCCGTCTCTTCCCAGAAGTCCGATGGTCTTGATTTCCAGGGAAGTGGCCATCCGGACCGCTTCGAGAATATTGGGGGAATTGCCGGAAGTGGAAATGGCGATCAACAGATCGCCTTTTCTGCCCAGCCCGGCCACCTGGCGGGAAAACACATGTTCAAATCCGTAGTCGTTTCCAATGGCGGTCAAGACGGATGTATCCGTGGTCAGGGCGATTGCCGGATAAGACGGCCGTTCTCGTTCGAATCGTCCCACCAGTTCCGCAGCAAAATGCTGGGCATCGGCCGCTGAGCCGCCATTTCCGCAGATGAGAATTTTATTTCCGGCATTGCGTGTTGCAATCAGCTCTCGGGCGCCACGGAGAATCTCCGGAGTCTTGTGCTTCAAGGCCACAAAGCTGTCGATATGCTCGGATATCTGATCTGAAAAAAATTGTGAGTTCATTTCCTGTCCTTCGACCGTTTCCGCATATCATGTTTTCAGGGCGGTTTCGTAAATTGTTGCCGCCAGAAGGGGAATCATGATTTCATGATGGCCCGTAATAGCATATCCCCTGCCTCCTGGCAATACAGGACGTTGGACCACATTGACGGTTGGCCGGTAATGCTGGGCCATGTCGAAATTGGCGGTTGTAAAATGGGTGACGGAAAAACCCAGATTGCGGGCAACAGCCAGGGCTTTTAAAAAAACTTCCGGCATCACAACCGCACTGCCGAAATTAAGTACGACACCGCCGCTCCCCAGGCCGGAAACCGATGCCGCAAAGATGCGGAAATCCCGTAACGACGCTTCCCCGATGGCGGCCCCGCTGGCAGAAGGATGCTGATGCACGATATCGGTTCCCATTGCCACATGAAGCGTGTAGGGGATTTTCAATCGGAAGCATTCATAGGTCAACGCCCGGCTCAGATACGGCGGTGCTTCCTCCAGCAGCAGCCTGCCTACGGCTTCGCCAAAACCCTCAGCGGATGCTCCGGATGAGGCCGCAGACTGTTTGGCGGCTTCATTGACCAGGGCCGCCGTGTCTTCGGCCATGCCAAATGACCCATCTTCAAGCTGAGAGGCCACATCTTCGGACGTATGCCCGAACCGGGCCAGCTCCGTATCGTGAATGGCGGCAGCACCGTTGGATGCCACATGGGTGATATACCCGTTTTCTGCCAGTCCTGCCAGTACCGGGCTGCATCCGGTTTTGATGACATGACCACCGATCATGGCAATGACCGGTTTGTTTTTCCGTTTTGCCTCGACCACTGCCCGGGCAACCGCCTTCAGGGCATCGGCCTTCAATATCCGGGGCAACGCATCCAGAAATTCGTGCATCATCATGCCGGCGCGAAGGGGTCCGGCTTCAAGTTCTGTGGTTACCTTTGAAGTCCGCTCTCTGGCCGAGCAGGTGCGGACCCGGCTGATGTCGATTTCCGGATATGGTATCATGAATTCTCCTTGTATCTTTTGGCTACTCTCACAAAGCGGAACTCTTTCGAATTCCTTTTTACAAGCATGTTCTGCCGGAAGTTTTCGGTAGAGCCAGACTCCAGAACGCATCTGGTCCACTGTGCCCGAAAACCGCACACAACCAACGGGCCCACTGCAACAATGGAATCTTCATTTGTTAAAATGCGAATAGTGTAACTCGATTATCAAGTTTCTTGTCGATAAAAATATACATACTTAATTTAATAATATCAATATATTATAAAAAAACTTGAACATCGAGGTTCTATGTTTTTAGCCGACTGCAAATTTTGTGAATTTCCGTTTATACGGAGAATGAAAACCTATTACTATGTCCTCTATCGGTATTCCTGCTTTTACAAGCTCGTCAGCTATTTCGACCTCCGTGCCGTTGTACTGTATCCATACTTTGTCGTTCTTAATATCCATGTGTAAAACGCATCCGTATATCCACCTATCATTATCCCATCCCACATTAACCAGTTGATAATGATCCCGTTCTGTATCAAAAATCAGTTGACTTTCAACATTTTGGGGAAGCGGTCTTTCCTTTGCGTATCGTTTGATTACTTCCTGAATATTGTTCTTATAGTTTTTTATGCTTGCCATTTTATAATTACCTCCTTTTCGGGATCAAAGACTATAAGTGCGATCCAATATTCACATATAGCAGCCTGAACAAACTCTATTTTGAAAAAAGTTTCATAGGTGTCTTTTGGAATAGCCAGATATATGGGACGATCCGGTTCCTGGCTCTGCAAAGCAAGCCGGTAATTCATATACTGCCCGAGCGCCTTATGAAATTCGGCGACGGCGGATGCAGCAACGAAACTTTTTATCTCCACTGCCATTTTCTGCCCTTCTTTTTCGATTCCGATTATTCTCTCGGCAGCCAGATCAACATAAAAATTTATTCCGAGACTTCTTATGAACAGGGGATCATCGGTAATGACCCATTTTTCTTTTTCAAGTGCTTTTCTAACCACATCATGAAAAATATCTTTTGCAGTCATATTTTTAGCTCTTTTATATGCGCTATCAAGTAGTTAGCAATAAATATCGTCCATCTGAAGCGATGGGTTATCCCCTGTGCTTCTTTGGAACTGGAGTACCTAGTGCCACCGCAATAATCTCAAACCCTGCCTCATTTTTGAAATGATTCAACTTTTTGTAACTTGCAGAAATTACAACATCCCATAGAAATCATCGAATCGATTCAGCATCAATACCCATAAAATTTTCTCCTTTCTCTGAAAAATAACGCATGCGAAAGCAAACTACTTCCTCTTCGCTAAAATCAGCACAAAAATCGATAAAGTCTGAATACTTCCTCTGTTTTTCCGGACTATTCTCAACCCCGTCTGCGCCGCCCAATACATCTCCAGCCGATCCTCCGGGGAATAGGCCATGTTGGGTAAATTCAATCGCGCAAAAAATATTGGAACTTTCATAATACCGTTTTGCCGGCGGTGTGCATAGGTTGCAGACCAGATATCGAAATTTGAGATATGTGCAGGCATAAGCACCCAGTATCATATTGCTTCGATGGGCACCGGGCCGTAAAAAAATAACCACAGGAACCACCCGATCCGTTTTCATCAGTTCCGCCAGATCCAGGCAATAACGGACCAAACGGTAAATCGAAAACTCACTGGTGATGGATTCTTCTTCAACCACAAACAGAATCGCTTTTCGCCGACCATCCGGCCACTCCACAAGAAGTGGCGTATCCAGCTCTCGAAACCGATCCACCAGTCGTTCTTTCAGTTGTTCCTGGCGCACAGGAATGATTCGAGCCTCCAACGAACTACCATATTTGGCCATTGGAAGCAACAAGCTCCACAATGGATAGAGTGTATCCAACCAATTGTCACCATATTCACAGAAACCGTATCAATAGTGGTTTGAATGGAAAGCGTATCCAGGATGTTCGCATCTTATAAAATGATACTCATTGGCGAAAAAGGCATTCTGCCATCAAAAACGGTATATTGGAAAGTTCAGTTTCCCCAATCAAGGGGCAGCCACGACTGCCCCCAATGACCGATAGAATAAAGGTAAAAGATCACTCATTCTACGGTGTCATCACCTGTCTTTTCTGAAGGCGGCTTTGCACCGTATCGATAAACTGGCTCAATTCCAGGCTGGTATAGGGTTTTACCTATGGCACAAAATTCAGTTGGATTTGGGCCCCATTGGCAGATTTCCAAGCAAGCCAATCACCTGCTGAGGCAGAGTTGGCAACTTCATGAGCGCTCGAAATCCGGGAAGTATGCGGTTGGTATCAGCCTGGAGCGATTCGTCGTCCGAAAGACGGATTGAACCCAACTGAGCA
>CAJBLH010000151.1 GCA_903953895.1 uncultured Desulfobacteraceae bacterium
CCCTGGGGAATCGTTGGTATTTGTATCTTTGGTAGTCCCATGCACTATGCTAATAGCAAAATTATATTTTATAGTACAGCTTTTTTATGTTTTCCTCGAACTTTTTGAGATGTTACGAAAAATCAATACTTTCAATTTTTCAAATGAACTCTCGATCAACTCAAAAAATAGATATAATCGATAAACAATTGAGATTATTCGATCTATAAGTCCATAAACCGATTTAGATGTTAACGATAGAGTAAATAATAGTGCATAAAACAAATGCTGAAATTACACTTTTAGTGTTTTCCGGTGAATAACATTCTGATATATTTCAGTTATTATCCGGACAGCAGTGAATCGGGCTATAAACCGACCAGAAGCGGAGGCAGTTGTCGAAAAGATTGTCGAATTATCCGGTGATAAGCGATACATCAACAAAACGATGGGTGTAGTTGTTCTCCAGGGCGAAGCACAAGCGGGGTTAATTGAAGGACAATTACTGGAAAGACTGGGGGCGGAGGAAATGGAACGGCGGCGTCTTGTCTGTGGAAACCCATACAGTTTTCAAGGTGATGAACGTGACATTATGTTCTTATCAATGGTTGCTGCAACCAATGAGAGGATTGGTCCATTAGCGAAGCCGGCAGATGAGAGAAGGTTCAATGTCGCCGCAAGCCGTGCTCGTGACCAAATGTATCTTTTTCATTCAGTGACTTGTGATGACCTGAGCTCATCTTGTCTTCGACGCCGATTGCTGGAATTCTTTGAAAACACCCAACCACAGGAGATTGCAGGAATCAATCGAGAGGAACTGGAGCGCAGGGCGTCGCGGGATAATCGAAGTGTCATCAAACCCCCGAAGCCATTCGGAAGTTGGTTTGAGGTTGATGTTGCCTTGAACTTGGCGAGAAGAGGCTTCAACGTCATTCCACAGTACGAAATCGCGGGAAAGCGAATTGATCTTGTCATTGAAGGAGGTAATGCGCGCCTGGCTGTCGAGTGCGACGGTGACGAATGGCATGGGGCTGATCAGTATGAAGAGGATATGCTGCGCCAACGGCAATTAGAGCGTTGTGGTTGGGAGTTCTTTCGTATTCGAGAATCTGCATTTTATTCGAATAGAGAGACTGCATTACAGGGACTATGGCAGGCTTTGGAAGAAAGAGAAATCTTCCCTGGTGAATCACGAGTAGAGTATGAAGCTAAGCCTTATGAAAATGGGGTCGATTGCTATGAGAAAGATTACGATAAAGCAGATGACGACATTAAAGAAAGCGATCTCGATCCGCCATTGGCAAGTAATTTTAAAGGTTCAGACAGCGATCGTACCAAGCGCGTAGAAGAAGTATCAATTTCGGAAATCCAGGATGCCATTCTTCAGGCGTTATCGAAATGTCCGAATCAAACCTGCACGAAACATTCCATGACGGCGCGTGTACTCAAAGAATTGGGAATCGTGACGCGAGGCAATCCACGAATCGTGTTCAATGAACGCGTCATGCGCAGCATAAGCGTTCTTGAAAAGCAGGAATCGATATTAACTACATCACATGTAAATGAGCCTCACCCACCGGACGAAAAGGTGCTATTATGCAAATATTTATGATGCTTTTATAGAAAAATACAAATTCAAGACTCGAAAGACCAGACTTATAGGAGAAACGACCATAACCTATAAGACATGATCAGACCGGGCAATGCGAATAGAGTATAAATGCTGATCTTTCGCTCCCGGGCAGAATCATGACACTATTATGCAGACAGAAAACATGAACTCAATATGTTATGCGGATCAAAGTAATTATTTTTGGGCAATGAGCCATGGAGGCACAAAGGCAATATGAGCAGAGACATAAAATCTGCCGATGGCTGGTCCGGCGAATTTGACCAAATACGCGAAAGCATAGAAAAGTCACGCTCCGTTATGGAAGGCTTCGCCAAATGGATTTGGGACAACGTGGTTGCAAAGGATGTGATCCCTCCACGTATGCCCTCCGAGGTGTCGCACGGCCTTGCCGCACTTGACCAAGAGCTGCGTGCCATTGCACATAGCAATGATAATCTCAGATGGTACTTCTGCAGGAATCCATTGGACAAATGGCTTACAGGTCAACAACTGACCAGAGAAGAATTCTACCTACTCGCAGCCCAAGGAATTTTGAAAATTCCCTCTGAAACCGGTTCCGAAGAGGCTTACGAGGAGTTCACCAACTACCTTTACGAAGACAATGAGCTGAGGGGCTATATAAATCCATCCGAACGACCGGAACTAAATGGTGGATGGACTCCTCGTCTGAAAATAGGTATAGTGCCCGAAGACGTAAGAAAGAGTTTTCTTAGTGCACATCAAAAGGCTTTTTTCAGAAAATTTAAACCAATACTCTTTTCTCGATTCAGGAATGACTGATGGCTTGGGCATTGCATTCAATTGGTTGTGTTTGTCGAGATCTTAAAATGCGCGAGTTTTTTTGAAAGCCTTTTCTTGGTTTTCGTCACACCCAGGAGTATCGCCGCAAGATGCGGTGGAGATGTCTTGCTATAACGTACTCGCTGCCGGTGTGTATCTCATAAGCAGACGGAAAGTATCTTTCATTTCCTATCCTCTTTCATTTTGGTCGTAGGTTACCGCAGCATGACCATGTCGTCATCTAACCCGTGACGGAGAATGTCAAGTCTGGATGACGCAGTCACGAGGCTTTCGGCGTGAATCGGTTTGATCCGGAACGGGAAGAAGTTGGGGCTATCAATCAGATCTTTCAGAGGCGCCATGCCGTTGACGCGGGAATGGAGGGATGCTTCGGTCAGCCAGGCGATCAGTCGGGAATCATCGATGGTCAGCGTTGTACCGGCGGCGTAAATTCCCTTTGTATCGGTCTCCTGAAGAATGCCCCAGTCCAGATAGGATCGCATTACATATCGCGCTCGCCGTGAAACCGTCTCCCTCTCACCATACTGTTCACGAACACGGCGCTGGACGTGAGATGCGGCCGCTGAGCCCTGAAGCCTCAAAAGGCGCCCTACCTGCATGGCCACAGCAGCCCAGAAAGGGTAAACGGCCATGACCATCCCCCAATGAACGGCCAGGCGATCGCTCAGCGGAAACTGTTTGAGCAGTTCAAGGCCGTCAACTTGGAGCGACTGAAGTTCAAAGGGAACTGTGAGCCATACTTTCATCAGGATGGTGATCGTCTTGTCTAAAGATCCGCGCACATCCGTCCTGCTCGAACGAAAAGATGCCTGTAAGTCATCCTGAAGGATTGTCTTTATGTCCTGCGCTTTGTTCCCGGCCAGCACGAGAGATGATGTTTTTTCCAGCCATGCAAGGCGCACGAGACGGTCAATGCCGATTTGAGAAAATCTACGTTCATTACTCATTCGCTCATCCTCTCGATCTGGACCAGAGGGACGATGAGTTCCTCGACCGAAATACCGCCGTGACTGACGATTCGCTTATTCTCCTGGACAAACGCCTGCCGGGCGGGGGCCAGAAGAGCGAGGCAGTCCTCCGGAAGACCAACGGGGTCCCATTCCAGCGCGGCAGGGAAGCGTTCCTTCACCTTGGAACGAAGGGCCACGTCCGGATAAATGCGGACGCGTTCACCGCGAAGGTTTGCCATGGCGCCCTCCGCCGGACGGCCGCAACCTTCCGCCTCGACGTTGCCATGATCAGAAGTCAGATAGACGCGAAAGCCCCGATCGAGAAGCAAATCGAGGAGTGTGTTCAGATAAGGCAGCTTTGCCCACTGGCACACCTGGTTGTGCATCCCGGCAGTACCCATTTCCATCCCGTGCATGATCTTGTCGACCTTGTCCACAACCAGCCCTGCGACCCTTGTCTTGGGATGAGAAAGCGCTTCAGAAAAGGATTCCAGACTGCCGTCACCCAGCCCCTTGAAGTACACGATCTCGTTTGGCGTGAATCCTTGATCGACCCAAAACTGCGCCCATAGTGCAGGTTCCTTGTCCGTGGACTGGATACTGTTCGGGAAAAAGATGGGAGCCTTGCCGGCAAAGGCAGTCTGGCGCGAAACGGATGTGAGAGAAGGAATCCAGGCAAAAACAAACTGCTCCCTGAATCGGAAAGCGGGCTGCCTTGAGGCGAGCTCCCTGCGGACCACCAGCCACTGGTCCATGGCAAGGCCATCCACCAAGATCAGTGCGATCTTCCCGTTACGGTCTTTTCCCACCTGACGGGCAAGAAACCGCGGAAGGTGATGCAGCATGACCGGCGGCACGGGTGGCAGGTTGACAAGCCCTGCGTACCGTTTGAAGAGCCAGGCGGTAAATCCGGCGTCCACCTTTGCCTGCAAGATTTTGATGTGTTCGCGCGTCTTTTCGGGAAGCGCTTCGGCTTGATCGCTGGCCAGCAGGATCAGCTCCGCCCATCCACGGGCAAAGTGAAACCAGTCTGTGTGCTTTGCGTCATCGACCGGAATGGATGTCTGCAAGCTGTCAATGAGCTTGCCCAGGCGACAAGACCTATCCTCGATTGTGGCGGTGCGAACGCCAATGCCTACCCAGGTCTTGGACAGGGAGTCTGCCTGGTCGTGTGACACGGAATGCAGCAAGCCCTCGACAAACAGGTTATCGATGTAGACCCGGATATCATGGTGTTCAAATGGCAGATAGAGAGGCCCCTCAATGGCCAGGCTGTAGGGCTTCTTGTTCTCACGAACACCGGATGCCCCTTTGGCTGCATTACGGTCGAGGAAGATCGGCCAGCGCTCCTGAAGGAATGCGAAGAAGACCTCCCGGTCCGTAATCAATGTCTCAAGCGGCCAGTCGTCAAAAATAGTGCTCTGACGAAGGATTTGGATGAACCGCTCGTCCAGGACAATCGGAATGCGCCGGCTGCGGTAGTGACGCCGCAGAAGTACGCGCAAGAGGTCCGATGGCTGCTTGATCAACTCGGGTGCGATTCCAAAGACGTGCCGGAGGACGAACTCCTTGGTGGCATTCTCGCCTAACTGGCCGAGTGCATGATTATTCTGCGCCTCATACAAGGCATCCAGGTCCCCGCGGTCCAGGGAGGTTACGACCGAGGGGCTGAGGTTCGGAAAGATATCGCCGAGATTGAACGAGAGCCGGCGGCCAGCCTGGAGGAGATCATAGGGCAATCCACTGAGGTCGCCGGCTTGGGAATGCAATACGACAACGAGGTCCGTGTGCTCACCCCGGTCCCAACGGGATCGGAATTTCGATTCATAGGCGTAGCGGAACGCGATGTTGTCTTCAAACGGAATCAGCTCGAATCCGCGCTTGCGGATGCCTTCGAGAATCCCTTCTTCGAGCAAAAGCCCATCCGGGTCGGCCACCAGGGTGAGCCGGGCGACCTTCGGGGTGAAATCCCTCAGGATTTGATCTCGCCAGCTACTCATGACCACCGCCTTCCACCCGAATCACAAGCAGTGGCACCATTTCGGGATAGGCATGGGCCTTCTGGTCAAACTGCTTCCGGAAGCTTTGCTCCTCCTGTGCAAGGAGGTTCAGACGATAGTTGCGGACCTGGGGCAGACCAATCCGCTCGATAGTCTTGCGGCGGGCGGTAAAGGCGTAGTCGGCCTTCTCGCGCTCGCGTATGATGCGGGACCGGTGTTCCTGTATGAGCGCTTCGTAGATGGGCTTCCCGTGTTCTTCCGCGGCGCTTTGCAGTTTTGCGAAGGCGGCTTGGGAGACCGCGGCGTCAAGAATGGATCGGACCTGTGTGCTTGCCGAGAGGAGCTGGTCCCACACATGTCTGGCCGTCGGCATGTATACCGCGCCGCTGTCGGCCAGAAAGAGAGGCATGATCCTTCGACGGTTCCACTCCATGGAGGCGATCGCAATTCGCCACAAGGACCAGATGCCCTGGACTTCCTTGGTGAGACCCGGGATAGACACGATGGGGACCGGCTGGCCTGGAACAATGCGAGGAAGCCGCATGGCCAGACCGCGAATCTTTGGTTCTTCCAGGGTAAGATGCCGGGCTACCGGAAACCTCTCAGCTTCCTTGCTCGTGAAGACCATGTTCTCGAAAACTTCACCATCAGGCCAGGTGAGTTTCCATCTCTGGTTTTTCTTCTCGGCCTGGCCGCCATGCGCTTTCAGGTAGCTTACGGTCATGCGCTCGATCCAATGAGATAAGGGGTGAGTCAGGAGCCGCTGGGCTTCGCCAGGCTCCAGATCCTCGGTTGCGCCGAGCACGTATGCTGTCGTGCGCGCTTCGCGGGCCTGCTCCTGCAGGCTGGCAACCACGGTCTCCACGGAATCCTCCACCTTTTCGGGGTTGAGGATCGCATCTATATAAATTTCGTCGAATATCCGGCCGGCCTGGGCCGAGTCGAGGACATCACCGGTCTTGTCGATGCCGAACTCCTCGAAGATGACGGCGAGTTTCTGCTCCAATACTTCCCGGACACGGTGCTCGACCGAGCCCTCGAAGACGAAATTGACCGCGCGAACCGCATGGGCCTGACCGATACGGTCCACCCGACCGATCCGTTGTTCGAGACGCATCGGATTCCAGGGGATGTCGTAGTTGATCACCACATGGCAGAACTGGAGGTTCAAGCCCTCACCGCCAGCCTCCGTGGAGATAAGGATGCGGGCATCCCCGGCAAATGCCTGCTGAACTCGCTTGCGCTCTTCCATGTCCATGGAGCCGTTCAGGCAGGCAACCGAGAACCCGCGCTCAATCAGAAATCGACGGAGCATATCCTGGGTGGGCACAAACTCGGTGAACACCAGTGCCTTGAGCTCCGGGTCCCCCTCTTCGGACTGGAGGCGGTAGAGCCAGTCGAGCAGCGCCTCTGCCTTGGCATCCGGTCCGATCTGCTCGCAACGGGCCGCGGCATCCAAGAGCAGCTTGACCTCGGCGCGCTCGTTCTTGAGCGCCTTGAGGCGGGTGCGAAGCAGCAATTCGATCTGCTCCTGGCCATCCAGGTCTGCCCATTCCTCATCGGAGATGATCGGGAACAGAGTCAGTTGCTCCTGGGGTGCGGCAAGTGCTTCAAGTCGCCTTTCAAGCGTAGTGCGGATGGCGCTTGTGCTGGAGACTACCAGCCGCTGCATCAGGATCATCAGAAAACCAATGTAGCTGCGCTTTTCGCGCATGGCCTGGTTGTAGCCCTCGCGGACGTATTCGGTGACCGCCTCATAGAGAACTTGCTGATTGCGGTGACGCTCTCCCCAGGAGACCGGGGCAAGCTGTGTGCGCCGGGGTTTGAACAGTGGCTTCCCATCGGCATCAATGGCGCGGCGCTTCTCGGTGCGGATGACATGCGGCTGAACCCGCTCGCGGGTAACGCTGCTGATGTCCGGAAACGCCTTGGCGTCGATCAGGGACACCAGCCGGTGAAAGGCGTCGGTCTTGCCCTGGTGCGGGGTGGCCGAAAGCAGCAGAAGGTAAGGTGCGGATTCCGAGAGTCCCTGGCCCAGCTTGAAGCGGGCCACCTGATCGGTGCTCCCGCCGAGGCGGTGTGCTTCATCAACGATGACAAGGTCCCAGCCGGCGGAGATCAGGTCTTCGAACCGTTCACGGTTGTGCTCACCCACCTGGGCCGCAGTCCATCCACGTCGCTTGTCCAGGGGTTTGACCGAATCCATCGGCACAACCACCTGTGAGAAGAGCGTCCACGCGTTGTGAGTTGCGGGTTTCGAGTCTTCAGCACCCGGTACTCGGAACTCAGAACCCGGAACCGCCGAAATCCGGCTCAGTGTTTTGATATCTTCGGGTAAAACAAGCTGGAACTGCTCGTTGAAGTGGGTCCGCATTTCGGAAACCCACTGGCTCACCAGGCCCTTCGGTGCGATGACCAGTGTCCGCTTGACCAGCCCGCGGAGCTTAAGCTCCCGCATGATGAGACCAGCCTCAATGGTCTTGCCCAAGCCAACCTCGTCCGCCAGGAGATAGCGAATCCGGTCGTTGGCAATGGCGCGGGATAATGCCCGAATCTGGTGCGGAAGCGGGATGACGGAGGACTCGATGGGCGCGAGCAGGACGTCCTGGGTCAGGGCATCGGCCACCCGCGCAGCAGCAGCGACGTAGGCGATATCGTCCGGCGAGCCGGTGCCCGCACTTTCCAGGGACTTAAGTCTGGAAGCCGGGATGCGGACCACGGAATCGCGGCCGGGCAGCCAGACACGGCAGATTATCTCACCCCAAAGCGTCTGGCATTCGATGACCTGACAGAGCTGCCCGTGATCCGGGCTGTAGCACCACGAGTTACCGTCTCCGGATTGTGAAAGATTCATTACAGAGCCTCCAGTCTCAACCTGTTGGGTTTGATGCCCGAACGTGACCAGTGCTGTTCAACCGGTTGAATAAAGGCAGGACGAACCAGTTTGGCTCTTTGAACCAACCAGTCGCCTTGGTCGAACCGAAGATAAAGACCCTCTGCTGGGTTATCACTGAAGTGCGACTGCGATAGGAGTGTGCCAAGTTTTAAAAGCGTTAAGTGCCCGCTCTCAATTTTTGGTGCTTGGGAGATACCAATGGCCTGGAAAATCTCATCTCGACGGGTGCAAGAGAAAAAACATGCAGTGATTTTATCGTATAAATCGAATCCCAGAAACCAGTCCGGCAGTCGGTCATAAACGACAGAGTGCTTAGCGTAGCACCATTCTCCAAAAAGAACATATCGATCGGTCAGTTGTTCGAAAATCGCGTCGATTCTTGGATTCAACCAATCCGAGAGCTTTTCCCACTGCCCCTTACTTGGAAGATGCAAGTACGCCCCTCGATTTTGGGCGCGAATATTCCCATCGGCATCAAAAGAGAGCCCAAGATTCGCTCCGTCTATCTTTTCTTCAACGACTAATTCATGCATAAGGAATTCATTTCGCTCATGTTCCGACATGACCTTGTCCCCCCTGACGATAACATCACCAAGTTGAGCCAAGTGTGGAGTGGTGGGGAACTTGAAAAAATCGTCTTTCACTTGCCCATCTTCTCCTCATACTTTGTCTTTGCATAATCAGGACACAGAAAATGCACCGTAATCCCGACATCAGCCAAGGCGTCTTTCCAACCCCACCACTTGCTATCCGTTGCCTGTAAGACCGGCGGTTTTTCAGGATGTGCATTTGCAACGGCGATAAATTTTCGATCAGAGATATCGAAATGAGTTAAACCATCATGGTCAGGGAATTCGTGGTATGAATCACCACATTTTGTAATTGTGACCCGGTCAGAATCCGGAAAATTCCAGCGATTATCATGAACCCACTTCATGAAACTATCCCCGATGCCAGGCTGACCCTTCATCGATAGTTGTTGGCGATATTCATCAAAGATTTCATCCCCTGCATCCATAACCAAGCTGCCCTTTTTCACAACATACTCGACAGCTTCAATGCATGCCAGAACACAGCCGATTAGCTCTGATGATATCTTGTCAGGAGCAAAAGCAAGATTTGCTGTTTTTGGCACATTGGTATCGATCAAACACTTTTGTGGCATTCTGCTCATGCCGTTGCCTCCAAGCCGCTGCTGCTTTGGTTCATGCGCTTTTTCATCGCCGCTTTCGCTTGCTCCATGATGTCTCCCATCTCATCGCCAAAGAAGTTTTCCGGCCAGTTCCGGATATTGCCATAACTGTCAATTTTGAGAGACTCCAAGGTGGAAGGAGTTTTAGTGATGTCTGCAAAATATGCGGACACTTTCTCTTGTGGGATGGTATCTTCGGCAATCCGCCGTTGCAGTCGCCGCAAAAAATGCTCGGAGTGGGTCTCTATAATCAATTGGATGTTTCTGTCAGCTCCGTTTTCCTTGGAATTGATAACATCAATCATCACATCGGCCAACGCCGACTGTGCATTCGGGTGAAGGTGAATTTCAGGCTGCTCCATCAGGATGATCGATCCCGGTGGGGCATAAAAACACTGGACCAGCACCGGAAGCACCTGAGAGATGCCAAAACCGACATCCGGGAGATCCACCCAGTCCTTCGATCCTTTGACTCGGACCTTGACTTCATATTCCTGCCGCTGTTCGGAAATTGAATTGACTTTGAACTCTTCGATCAATCCCATTTCCGTAAGCTTCAGCGCGATAATCGCTTCAAATGGCTTTGCCTGGCGCTTATAGCCGAGACTGATTTTACGGTTTCTGGCGGATAAAATTGCGGCTACAGTATTTTCACCTGAAAATCCGACGCTTTCAGGATTGACACCACCCCACGAGTACAGTCTTTCAGCTTTATTACGAAGAGGGCCCAGATAAAAAAGTGATTGGAACAACTTTTCATGCCGTAAGTTTAGCTCCTGGACAAAATCGGCATTCTGATAATAGGCAACCACTTCATCCGGAAAGCCGTAGAATCTGACGGTATCCTTAAGTGACCAAGCTCGCATTTTCTTCCGTACAAGAGCATACTGCTCTGCGTCTGCTTTATATGCAGATTTAGCGCCGGGTTTTCGCTCCAACAACACAGCTAAAGTCTGCTTTCCGTTCGCCATCAACTGATATTTTAGATAACTGACAATAAGCGAATACTTTTGTTTATCTCCAAGCCTGACAACCGCCTCAAATGACAACAGGTCTCCTGAGTAAATTTGACTGGTAATTGGGTCTTTTATTTGAAAAGCATCCTGAAAATCCCACTGGTACTCGAACGATATCTTGTTATCCGGATTACGGTGAAAAACCATTTCCTGATAGGAGCCAAGCTGAACCGCCGAGTTTTTTCCGCCGGGATAAAAAACTGCTTTTCGGTCCGAGGATTCAACCGTCTGCTTCAGCATCATCAAGAACTGTCCGATGCTTGACTTGCCTGAACTGTTTGCGCCAAAGAACAAGGTAATCGGAGCCATGCGGATGCTCCCGGTGTCTTTCCAAATTTTAAAATTCTGTATTCGCAATTGCTTTAGCATTTACACACCTCCGGTTCTTGTCATTGCCTGATCATGCCACATGAAGAGTTTTGTATCTTCATAGAGGACGTTTTCAGAAATTTTGCTTGCCACAGTGAGGAATTGATGGGCGCGATCAGTAGTGATGTAGGCGATATCGTCCAGTGAGCCGGTGCCCGCGCTTTCCAGGGACTTAAGCCTGGACGTCGGTGCGGACCACGGAATCCCGACCGGGCAGCCAGACGAGGCAGATTGTCTCACCCTAGAGCGTCTGGACTTCTATGACCTGACAAAGCTGACCGTGGTCAACTGACCAGTACAAATGCTCGTTGCATAGCTCTGCATGCTTCATAGGATTATCAGCTCATTCTTGGCGCCAACATTCGCAAATTCAATGGTCCCGTCCGGCAAATTCCAAAGCATCAGGCGAAGAGCTGCACCGCTTTTGGTAAGGTGTGTTCTGCAAGCAAGAGCTCCGTCATTTCTAACCTTCTGAGCGCCACTTGCTCCATCATAAAAGGGTTTGATTTGATGTTTAGGAATTCCCAGCACTATGCGCGCACATGACTCGATAAGCGTGAAAGTATGATGCCCGCCTTGTCCACATTCCCATATCTTGGCGGTTTGGAGAAAACTTGTACCAATGGAATACAGTATTTTATTCTTCTGGCAGGTTCCTGCTGCAACTAATCTTGCAATACAGCAATCAATAGCATTGCAAGCAGCACTTTTATCATCTTTAGCTGGCCACAGCGACAGAGGCTCTATGCTCTCCAAAAGGCCGTTGCGAGAAAAAAAGACAGAAACTCTATCATTTATGTTATATGGTCGTTTGATGTTCCTATTGTCCGAATTGGTCTCCCACTCAAAGTCGACAATCTCAGTGAAAAACGACAGATACTGCAACTCAGGGGCTGTATTATTATCAGAAATCGAGGCGAGAACCACTTGTTCAACATCTTGCCCGTAGCCATGCTGCACCATTACGATCATCGCAAGCATATCGTGGAATGCATCTCGCGTCTTTGGTCGCAGTCGTTCAAACAAAAATGTTGGGGTGATTTCGGTTATCTTGTCATCAAGTAAAAGTGCCTTTATGCCAATCGAATCCTCAATAAAGGCGCAATTTAGAAATGCCTGAACCACGGATGCGACGGTTTCGTGGTCGGCCGACTCGACTTTATGGTGCTTGAGGAAGCGAATAAGCTTGTCTCGCCAAGGGAAGGCATCATCATCATTAATTGCATCAATAACTGTGCTTGAGACAAATGCTTTGGCACAACTACCGCCAATTGTCCTGCCCCAGTCGACAAGGATAGACACGAAATCTTCTACGTCTTCTGTCGAAGGTGCATCCATTCTCGGAAGAGACAACAGATGTGGATCTATACAGAGATGGGGAAAATTACCCATTTTGGGCTCCGCCTTTTCGTTCTGCACGTCGTTTCTTCATTGCCGCCTTTAAAATGTCTTCCGCCTCTCTTGGACTCTGATCAAAGAATCCTTCCGGCCAATCCAGGATGGCGCCGTATTCATTCACCTTGACTTCGCGGAAACTGGACGAGTTATCAGTTTTTTCGACGAAATACACCTTGAGGTTTTTGGTTACGCGGTTGTCTTTGCTTTCTTCGGCTGCACGATAGCGCACTCTATTGATGAGATACTCGCTATGCGTCTCAATAAGACATTGTTTACCGTTTAAGGCAATGGACAGGAAGAAATCGCTCAGCCGGGTTTGCACTTTCGGATGAAGGTGGAGTTCGGGCTGCTCGAAGATAAGTGTAGTGTCCCGTTCAGCAAGTAGAGACATGACGAGAATCGGAAGCACCTGGCTAACTCCAACGCCGACGTGGGTTAGGTCATGGTTGGGTCCACCTCCGGTCAAGGATACCTTGAGCTCATGACCCAGCTTGCCCTTGTCTATGCTGTGCACCGTCTCGGCAACGCCGAGATATTTCAACCAATCGGTGACCGCCGCTTCAAGGGAGCGAACAACCGGAGTTGGTTCAAACGGAATCTTTCCGAATGCCGAAGACGGAATGTATCGGATTTTCCTTTCCTTATGCAGGTTCAGGACGGCAGCGGTCATTTCGCCACGGAGCCCGACATCGGTTGGGTCCGCATGCGCAGCCAGCGGATATAGAGCTTTTGGCTCATCACGCAGCGGACCAAGGTATTTCACCAAGTTGGAGAAAAACCGGTTCAAGTAGGCTGATGCATTCATTAAATCCATGGGAGGTCGATATGGTATTACCTGGTACTCAGAATCTCCAGCTTTCCAGTCCGATCTCAATGTTTCCACAATTGTTGAGTAAAGTTCCGTCCATTCTACAAATGCACGGCGTAATTCACGCCTTTTATCAGGGGGCAATTTTCGGATGCGACTCACCCATTCCCGGACAGGCATACCTGCACCCGCTTCGAAAAGCGTCTGTTGCTTGTCGAACAACATGGCGAACTTTTCGCCATGTATCGTCTTCAGTTGGTCGATCAACGCATCGGGGATCAATAGCTCTCGGTCCATAAATGGCACGCGACGGTATCGCGGCGAATCGTCCATCAGTACCGTCTGAATTTGCCTGGCAATTTCCTCAACCATGTTGACCCGGATGAAAAGTCGATCCGGCAAAAAGTGCCTTAAGATACAACCGACCGGCTCGGCAGTTATGAGTTCCTCTCGCAACTCTTCCAACGAATCTTCATCAAGGATGATATCGTATTGCAGGCTATTGCGGGCGATTTCATTATCCGGTTCTACGACTTTGAGGTTGGCGATCTTGGCCATACCATCAGTACATCTTGTGACAGTAAGCTCATAGCGCCGATCAGTATTGTCCTCGGCACGGGCTATCAGGGACATCGTGAAAAGGAACAATTGTGGCTGAAGCTGATACAAGTCGCGTTCTGGACTTCCAGGGTTCGTATCGAAGGACAGCTTGCATGCAATTTCCTTGATTGAATCGAAGCGCGGTCCATAAATCGCCATCGGCCCTGGTAAGCGCATGCTCTTGATGATGGCCATCTGCTTATCATCGGAAGGATGACATTCCCACCCGATGGTGATCTGGTCAAACTCACCTTCATAAGACCGTAAATCGTCGAACTGCCCGAGTCGCGTTAAGGTCCCGTTTAGTACCACAGACCTGCTTCCAACCTTGTGGGACAGAGTCTGGCTCACAAGCAGCAGCGACTGCAGAACGGTACTCTTGCCGCTGCTGTTTGGACCTGCGAACAACGTAAGTGGTGCAAGATTGAGCGATGTCTCATTGACTATTGACTTGAAATTGGACACTGACCATTTGGTAATCATGTTTTCTCTCCTGTTCGCGTGAGGGCCTGGTCATACCACATGAGGAGCTTCGGGTCTTCCAGGAGGACGTTCTCGGGAATCTTACTGGCCACGGTGATGACGGTAGCGTAGTCACGTTCCTGCCATGCCTTCTTGAACCCAGCGCGGACGGCTTCGAGGCGGAACACCTTCAGGCGCTTTTGACTGGAGGTCCGGTACTCTTCAAATTCTTTGAGGAGGGACCGCTCTCGCAGTTTTTCCAAGTCGCCTGCCTTATTCGGGTCAGGTACATACCAGCGGTCCTTACCCTTGGCGCGCAGACTTTCGTCATCCTTGGGCAGGTTGCGCAGCTCCTTGAAGTTCGTGGAGATGTAGCTGTGAATCTGGTTCGGCACCTCTCCCTTGCCGTCGTAGATGAGAAAGCTTTGCGCCAGTAATTTCGACAACTCCAGCGGTTCCTCATGTTTCTGCCAACCGCCTATCTCCTTCAGGAACTGAGGATGGAGTTCCTGGAAGGCCTGTGGCTTCTTGATAAGCTGCTGTTTGAGCCATTGGATGGCCGAGGACTCATCGGTGACGAAGAGCTGGAGCTGCAGAACCTCCCGGACGGTCATTCGCTTCTTGTCGTATTCGGCCACCTGCTCGGGAAGAAAGTACATCCCATCCCGCTCAGAGAAACGATGAACCAGCCCGGCGTAGAACTCTGCCGCAGACAAAGGAACAGTCACGCTACGCTGAACGTGGAAAGCCACCGTCCGGTCGAAAAGGAGAAAATTTTGGCGCTCAGGTATTACTTGGGCTCTTCCTTCTCGTGATAAGAATGTTGGCAGTTGCCTAAGATGAGTCCGGACGAAGTCCCAAACGTTTTCTTGAGTTCCCACCTTAAGTTTAAAACGTTCTTCTATGCCACCATTCGGCTTATAGGCAGAGATTACCAAATCCTGTTTCACAGATCCTGCTGCTGTATACTGAACAAATGTTCCCTGTTTTCGGTCCAGAATGCTGACATCTGCTACCACAAAACCGCTCTGTTGCACTGCGGTTTGAAGTGCATTCCAAACGGCATTGGAAGAATTGTGGAAAATCACAGTCATCCACCTGCCGGGCTTCAGAATCCGATAAAATTCTTCAAAGCATTTTCTCATTAGATGCTCATAGTCAATTAAGTCCTTATGCTGTACCGAGTTTTCAATTGCCTCGGGGCCGGGATTTGTCTGAACTCTAAGCCACGCTTCCCAGAGAATATTCAACTCGGAATACATTATGTTGCGACCAAAGGGGGGGTCGACAAACACATAATCAACAGATGAGTCGAGCAATTGCCGTAAATCCCCCGAGGACTGCGCGGAACAGATGGGTGGAGTGTTCGTAGCAGGGATTGCTTGGAAAAGATATGTAAACTGTTTAATGCGTTCTTCCCATGCGAGAATGACATTTCGCTCGCCAGTCAACGAAGGGATATAAAGCGTTCCCGACGAGCTTGGTTTAAAAGGTCCTGTCCCACCGCAAATGTAAGCGTTCGGAAGAAAGAGGGAGCGTATTGTCAGCACCCGGAAAGCGGAGGTTGCCATAAAGAGTAAAGGAAGGCGAAGCTCAATTACCATATTACGTATTAGCGCGAAAAGTCTCGAAAGAGTGATGAGGTTTCGTCGTGTAAAAAAATGGTGTACGTGAGTTATGCCAAATTTGTCATTTCGTCGGGATTCCTCACCGTTCGGCATTCGCATGACTGGAACCCAGTCGGATAGGGGGAATTCTGCAATGCGTTCCAAAAGTTCAAGATCATCAGGAATGGTATCGCGCATTGATTTTGACCTGCCGTCTAAAACATTAACCATTACCGGAATTCTCTGGGACTGAGATATCGCTTCTCCCAATAACTGATCAAATTTTTTCGAAAATGCCAAATCTAAAGAACGCTTGGATAATTCTACAGTGCAAGATGGGCAAACAAAACGGGAGTATATCTCACCACTGTTTTTGTTGACACAATCTCGCCAGAACTGGATTTCACTCCCACACTCAGGGCAGAGGAATACATCTGACCAAACGTAATAGTTGGCTCTCTTTTTGCTGGTGGACTTGTCATTAGGGAGCGTTTCATACAACCAGGCATATTCCTCACTCAGCTTCAGTGAGACCGCTTTTGCTGATGTCTTGAATTGCTGTGCATCTCTGTGAGTCGTGTAGTTGTGAGACATAAATGTCGCCATTGGCGAAAGGTCTACCAATACCGAGTGCCGGTGTCCCCATTTGGGTTGTGTTTCCGTTGTAAGGAATTCTTTTTCGACTTCTCTCCTGAGGCTATCTTCAGGGCTTCCACAAGCGAGCACTCCTAAGCCAGTCATGCCAGAACCACTGAATCCGTCAAGGACAACATCACCTGGTTCGGTGTAATATAATACATAACGTACGATTGCTTCATGTGGGACTTTAGTGTGATATGAGTGCGCGATGTAAAAGGGGTGTCGCTTGTTGACGTTTACATCCACAGCAAACGGCTCGCGGCTGTATGGCTTATTCGGGTCGTAGGGCTTTCCGTAGTTCTTGATGAAATCTGCAATGAACGGGTTCGGGCAGGCAGTATAGTACGGTGGGTCCGACAGCGCCAGGATGTCCTCATCTGAGCCAATGGGAAATCCCTCAATCTTTCGAAACTCCGGGTCCTTCAGCTTATCGCGCAGCTTCTCCAGGAAGTGCTTCCGCCGCTCATCGTCGTTCGGGAAGGTCAGTCCTAAGCAGATAACAGGTCCCGAGTCACCTGGCTCGGATCGATTCGTGTCGAATGCCGTCTGCTGAAAATGTGGTTGATTCTGCCTGCTCATGCGTCAATTCCTTGCCAAAATGTCTTCATCTGTGCCGATGGGGAATTCATCTGAATAGCCAATTGTGATACCATTAACAGGATCATGATCTTTTCCAGGCAACCAGCGGCACGGCGAGCAAACATGATCATACATGCTTAGTGTGATCATATTAATACTACCATGATCATGTTCTCCACCAAAACGCGTTGCGCCCACCTCGGATATTCGAACTTTATCATCTCTACAAAATGCGTAAAGGAAAACCTGTCAATAAGTTGGTCTCCGGAAATAAGCAATTGTGGGGACGGTGTGCCCACAATCTCGGAGTCGTCAGTTACTGGAAGCTCAGGCAATTCGGAAATCGGTGATTTCCGCTCCCTTTTGTTCATACTCCCGGATATAACACCCGATCGCTCAGTTCTTCAATGTCAGGCTGATATTAATTGCCCGCCCTGCCTGAACGTCCATGTATTCAAGGGTTTGCCGAATGGCGACAACCAGTTTTTCAAAGTCCCATTCGTGTTTATTCGTGTCCATTAGTGGTTCCTATTCCAAAACGATCCGCACCTTGCCGGGTTCCTTGCCCTTGGTGAGCCCGTCCAGGTAAATCTCAAACCGTTTTCTCATCTCCGTCGGGGTGGCCGGTGAGCCGCCCAAAAGCAGTGCAGCGCGAAGTTCATCGGCCTTAACTGACACCAATGCCAAATCGGTTAACGCTTCCTTGATTGCATTCAAGAAATCGTGATCAATTTTAGCGGGAAATGAGCGGGCGCTTAGGAATGATTGAACAATCTTCTTCTGCTGTGCAGAGAGGACTTTTTTGATACGATCTGTTGTGGTCGGGTCTTCAAGGTTGGTCAAAAGGGTCTGCGTCCAGCTTCCAACCAGTCTGTCCAGCTCTGCATCCAGGCCGGCAAGCATTGCAGCCGCGGGAACGCCGGTTGGTTCTGCGACAGGTTTGAAGTTGCAATGCGGACAGACCGGCGATGCTTCCAGTTCCTGCTCTGTAAACGCGAAGCAGCTCTTCAGGCCGGCCAAGCGGTTCTGAAAGTCCGACAACTGCTGGCGCGGCATCAGATCGATGGTGGAGAGTTTCTGCAGGTCCTTGAGCCGCTCGTCACTCATGAGCTGGGCCTTGCGCTTGTCTTCGGACACACCCAGGCGCGCTTTGGCGTGCATGGCAATATACACCAGCAGGTATGCCTTCTTCAAGTCACCAAGCTTTCGCTGTGTCTGCTGGCGGAAAGCCGCTGCGCTCCGCTTTGCCGGATCGCCGATCTGGGTGAGGACCTTGTCCCGCGCCGTCTTCATCTTGTCAATCCATTCATGGTCAGTGGGCAGGACCGCCTCGGCGGTGGAAAGATACGAGGCCATAGACCCGAGGTCTATCAGCAGTTCTTCAAGCGATTTGACCTCGGCAAGGGAATTGAGACTATCCCTATGGGCCGTAACTTCCGAGGCGCTGTATCGGAAGTTCTTGAGTTTTCCGGTCGAATTGTAGGCTTGCAGGGACTCAAGGAAAGTTTTGGTACCGTCCAGTTTGGCGCGCAGCTTCTGAGATTCGTCCTCTGCCACCAGGCTTCGACCCCAAAAGAACAGACCAGTCAGCAGGTTCTGCTGAACAAGTACCAGGCGCTCCACTGTGGTGGCGACGGCCTTCTGCAGTTCCTGAACCGGCTCGTCCTTGCCTTGTGTGACCAGTTGGGCCATACCCGGGGTGAGCCCGAGCAGTTCGAAAAGCGCCTTGAGTGCCGGCAGGTTCCAGTCCTTGGGTCGTTCGATGTGTTTGAACTGGACCAGTTCGTCGATGCCGGTTCCTGCCAGTTGCGACAGACCCGTGGCATCAAACTTCTTTCCCGGGATGCAGAGCACCACTTCACCGGCATGGACCATTGCGGCCAGCACCACCACGGCCCATTCAGGTTCAAGCCGAAACGATTGCGGCGCAAGGTACTCAATGCCGAAGACATCTTGAACCAGCTCGGAGTGGTTGACCACCTGGCCATGGCCCTTCTTTTCGGCGACGCTGAGGATGTGTTTGGCATATTTCGATTGGGACGGGTCAAGCCGATTACCGTCTATAAGCTCCAGGGCATCCAGCACTGCGGTGGCCTGCTTGGTCCAGTTCTGTCCGGCGATGCCCCGCAAGGTGTCCTGCGCAGCCTGAGCCCGGTTTGCTCCGGTGATGAGTACCGAGAAGATGGGGTATTCGGGTGCCTGGTCCTGGAATTTCGTCCCAAGACAGATGCCGGCGGTGGTGTTCACCAGGTCACGGAAGTTGATGTGCTCAAGGGAGCCGATACCAGATAGCTCTCGGATGGACCTGCCTTTGGCCCACTCGGTTAGGAACTTGGTGCGCCCCTGGTAGGTGACATCGAAAGCCGTTGTCATGTTTTTCTGAAGCCATTGTACCATCTGCTGCAGAAAGCCGTTTTTCCCATTTGCTTTCAATTCGTAGGTTGACTTGGCTTGCCCCGAGGCAGTGGATGCAATATCCAGGGCTGCTGCGTAATTTCGAAGTGCGGTGCGGAATTCCTCGTCCGTGTTGGTCAGACGAATGAACAGTTCGTCTGGCTTCTTCTCGTCCTTGAAATGCGGCACGTCGAAGGGCTGAATGAAGTAGATGTAAAAATCCCGTGGGGGCGCCGCCGTGGAGCGCTCATTGGGCGCACCAAAGAACAGGTATCCCTGGCGCGCGGCCTTGCGCTCCAGCCATTCAATTTCGTGCTGCCATATCTTGTAGCCAGTTACATAAGTCTGGTCGGTGCATTCCATGACCCGTCGGAGCGCCTCGTAGTAGTAGCGGTCAAGCTGTGAAGGATCGAGGCTCTCGGCCCGCTTTTCGATCATGGCATCGTAGTCGTCGGTCTTTTTGAGGTCCAGGTAGTATTGGCGGTTGTCCGGGTTAGACGAGATGAACTGACCGCTCACCGTCTTGTGGATTTCACGCAGGACGGTCTCCACTTGTGAGAGCAGGTCATCGGCCGGATCGCCACCCAGTTCCTCGATGCCCGGCTGGAAGAGGCACAGGCCGTCACGCAGTTCCTCCGCTGTTGCACCCAAAGATGTGTAAATATCACCCGTTGTAAGCCGGTGGACCGACAGTGCATGGATGATCCGGGTGGCCATGGGTTTGTAAGCCGGACGGGTAAAAGCTTGCTGAATACGGGATTCGAGTACCTGGCTGCAATCGATAACCGCTTTGATATTCGGCACAGCACGGAACGACGGATTCTCGCGTAGAGTCGTCCAGTAGCCGTCATAGGCGATTATCCCGGGCCTGTCGCCGGGTACGTTCTGCCCAAGGAGCTTCTTCATGGCTAAAGACAGGGTCTTGAGTACCTCGCGCTTTTCCACAGCGGTGACCCGCTCGAATGTATCGATGTAGTCCGGATGCACAGGGAAGAGGCGCACGAACTCGTCGATGCGCTCATTCATCCGACCGTAGAACTTTGCATAGGGGGTCAGGTATTCCCGGATTTTTACCTGCTGGTCGGCGGTCTTTTTGAGCAAACGCTCGGCCACTACGAACTTGACATCCTTGCGGGCGATGAGGATTTGTTCGAATCGATCCTTCACCCGGCGGATACTGTCGGCCACGAAGGAAAACCGGGGGCTGTCGAAGATGGCTTCCTGAATTCCGGCAATAAAGCGGAACCGCAAATCCTTGCAGACTTCGCCGATTTCGCGCAGGAAGTTGAGATCAAGAATCAGCTCCTGATCCTTGCGAGTACGCAAGAAGTCGAGCATCTCGTCCACCACCAGAAGCAGTCCGTGGTCGGGATATTCCAGATAAAAAGCGGTCATCATCTCTTCGAAGGCGCGCTTGTTGTTGGGTGCCTTGTTCGCAGGCGGGAAGGAGTAAGACACACCCATGGATTCCAGGTGCTCCTCCAGTTCGGCAACGAGAATATCGCGCAGAGACATGGTAGTCGCCCCAATCTCGGTTCGGACCACCTTGAAGCGCCCACTGATCTTGCCAGCAGCACTTGCCACCACGTTGTTCAGGTTTGTCGTGAGATCGCCGTTTTCAGCTATGGCGGAGATCACGGACATGAGATGCGACTTACCAGTACCGTAGTTGCCGACGACCAGAAGCCCCTTGTTATCCATGGGCTGATCGAACTGAAGTTGAGGAAAGACGAGGTTGACCAGCTTCTCGGCCATCTCTTCAGAAATCACATAGGTCTGGACAAGCTGTCGGGCACGCTCGGCTTGATCGGCATGAATGAGTTGAATTGTCGACTCAATAGGCTCAAACTGGATCAGGTCTCCGTATTTCATTTTATTCCTCATCCTTGTTGGGACGATTTTGGGACGATTAAGGTCGGGACGGTTGGAAGCCATAGGGTACCATCAAAATGCCACTTGTTTCGGCATTTCCGTAGCGGCGATATTCTGGATGTCCAGGGACTGCATAGCATAAATGGTGGTCATCGGCCGAACCTGCCCACGCGGCAACTATGGTCCGGTTCCTCGATATGCCCTGGAGCAGTCGAAGCGGGTCTTGCCTGAGCAAGACATCGAACAGAATTTCAAGGTTGTCGAGCAATACCAATTCTGCTTGGGTCACATTTCCCATCTCGGAAAACAGACGAGGCAACTGAAGAGAACGCTGGCGCTCAGTGAGATCAAGCATGCGCCGGGAAAGCTCAAGACTGACGTTGATCAGCGGAGCCGCCGTGCGTTTATGAACATCCTGGAGTGTCGCGGTCTTTCCCGAACCAGCCGGGGCTACCAGCATGACAAGGCGGTGGTAAAGCTCGGCAGCCTGGCCAATTCTTTGCATGACTTGATCGGCGAGTGGTTCCGCCATTATTGAGTTCCTCCTGAACCGGGCTTGTTCGCCCGCGTTTTCTCAAGCCAGTGGTCAATGGCTCCTTTACGGAAACGCCAGTGCCTGCCGATCTTCTGGGAGGGAATCTTGCCTTCCCGAACGATCTTGTAAAACGTTGACTTGGATATTTTCAGGTAGGCGGATAACTCATCGATGGTCAGAACATCGCCTGGTTTTTCATCCATCAGGTTCACCTCTTTGGTCTCAAGGCTATGCCTTACAGTTAATGACAGTTGCTGTCAATCGCTTTTCGGATGTACCGGTACTTTAGGACGACTCCGCCTGACCCATTTCAGCCTGGTTGCCCCCTTTTTTCCCCGAATGGGTTTATCTGTCCGGTAAAATGAAAACTTCGGACCCCCATACGAGGAAACGGGTTCAAATTACGACCAGCGCCTTATAGTCGCGAAGAACAAGTGCTGAAAGGACAGGAAGATTCCCTGGCTTTGCTGAGAAGTCGACGATGCACGGATGCGGCAATGTTCTTGATGTTTCCTGCCATTACAGAAGTGCCTCGAGATAGGGGCGGATAATCTTTGTCACCCGGCAAATCGCCGCATACCGCATGATGTCTTCCACCTTGAAACGCTTTCGTTCGCGGTAGAAGCGAACCGCTTCCACCGATGTATCAAGACCAACTTTATTACGGAACTTGAAGCAGTCGGCAAGCGTTTTCTCCGGGCTGTAGATACGCGCTATTACGCCGTCGAGTTCATGGGGGCCCACACCATCCGTATAGGCATCACCGGTAAACCGGTAGGTCTTAATCGGTGGGTGATCCAGGCGGGGGGTTCCTCCGCACCGCGCGGCAGCGCGACGTGGACCTCGTGGGGTATATGGGTGGTAATCCCGTGAAATGCCAGTGCGGAGATCAGGCAGATTACGCCGCCTGGGATACGGGCTGCGACTGTCACCAAGTCGGGATTGCCCAGCGGCGGGCTGTCGGCAAGGCGATATACGCCGCGGCTCACCATTTCC
>CAJBLH010000152.1 GCA_903953895.1 uncultured Desulfobacteraceae bacterium
CAATCCTTCGTATCCTACGCTGATACTTTTTAAATTGACAGAATATGCTGTTACACAAAATCCTTCTTTTTCATGTGAAGCATCAACATTATCCGACAAATTTGCAATCCATATTCCTGATGTTTTGGATTCGGATGGAGTTACTCATTTAAGGATGGATATGGAATACAGTCCGGATTTTTCTACTGATGAATATAGCTATTTTGAAGCTAAAGACTACGGCGTTGTTTCCAATTAAGGTTATTTCCATCTAATAATCAGGATTGGCATGAATCTTGATGGGGATGAAATTTATCTTATTCCACAAACAGAGATGTTTATTTCCATGTTTCGAAGCACGGGGTCGTTTCGAAATAGACTGTCCGTGCAAGGATGTGGTGTTGGAACTATTTTACAAGCAGCAGAGGAGAGAAAAAATGACAAAAGGAAAATGGCAGCGTTTGCATTCATTATTGGCGACAGTTTCACTGATGCTCGGCATGCTGTACCCGGCATGGGCAGGGATTACCATTGAATCGCACGGGGGTGGCAAAATCGCTTTTCAGCCAAATGGACTTGCTGTTGTGTGGGGGGAAAACGATATCTCCATATACCATTCAGATAAGTTTTTGGAGCTGATGTCCTCACCATTACCAGTTGGGGCTTTTGAAGGATCCATCATGTATCGTGGTGACAGTTTTCCACCGCCGTCATCAGTTTCTAATGACTTGAAAGTGTTATGCGAACACAAAGATATCAATGTAATCATATTTTTTTTCCCCGATTCACACATTATCGATTCATTTTCTCAACAAACGAAAGATGCCCTCACGGCACGGTTGAAAAGTGGAAATGCTTTTCTTGGAACCCACGGCAGTCTGAATAACCTGATTTCATCCTTGAATCTTCCAGAACAGGATGATCACAGTCAAAGCAGCGATAGGGAAGGTACCGTAGAGTTTACGCATCCGAAAGAAGATGGCGTCCGAGAGGACATTTTCAAGGTAGTGCCTCCCGACACCAGTATCGGGAGTGCGTGGACGGATTTTTCAAAATGGTGGTCCGATAAAATTGTAAATACCAATGAATCGGCTATAACGCCTCGTGTTGAATCTGCGATGGAGGCTCCGGCGGCATGGAAACAAACTTTCGATAAGAAAATGGAAGCCAAATTTATAAGTGAGACAACATTCGATAAGAAAGAAGAAAAAGGGAATGCTTATTTAAGTTTTATCGGGTGGAAACTGGACACCACTTCCACTGATAGCGACTACTATCTTGTAAGATCGGAACTACAGTCGCGCGTTGCTCTTCATGCTCCTGCTCCTGTTGCTCTTCCTTCTCCTATTTTTCCATATCCTATTTCTCCATATCCTACTTCACCAAAATCAGTAGGTCCGTCGTACACATCTGAACAGAGTATCAACATCAAAATAGAAGATACAGCTCAGATTTGGGATTACATGCCCAGTAAAAACCTGAATAATGAAACAAAATGGGTTGATTTTTCGATTGGTGGAGATCTTGGAGAGAAGGTTGACGGAAATATATATGGCACCGGTGATACTTTGAAGGCCAACTTGTCATTCAAAGAGCCTTATACAACTCCAGGAATCAATCTGATCGATAAAACCGATAAAAAAATAAATACAGTAGCGTGTTATATAGAATATCCATTGCCAGATTATTCGAATTTTCCAGTAATTATTTTCCCACCTGCCGTGGCACAAAATATATTTAACCTGATCAGTGTGTTTATCGCAGAAGTGCCCAAGAATAAACCACTAAACCTGACCGTTACGCACAAAGTGAAGCAGCAAGAATCCGTTTTTTACCCATATTTTGGACCCTCAAGAAGCTCAACTCGAGATTATACTCGAGATTATACTCGAGATTATACTCGAGATTATACATGGTCGGACGTTTCCAGCCTGGCTATCGGTGGTCAGTAAGGAAATAACATGAATGCACCAGCCATCAGAGGAGGAACAGAATATCTCTCTTCCTCCTGAATGAAGAAATCCGGGTCGGAACAATGCAGAATAACCCGCTGGTGATCAATGTCTTCATCGGAATGGTATCGTGGATATTTTTTTTCTGCAATTGGTTTGAATGCGGAAGAAAACATCTCCGTTCTTGTCAATCGGACTGGAGACGTGGGTAATAAGTTGGGGGACAATAAATATCGGATATCAATGTATAGTGGTATTTACAATCATGTTTCTGGTAATATCCTGGGAAAACATGCGGTATTGCTCATAGGTTATGTTGACCAGGAAGAATACTTTATTGTCAAGAACTCATCGGGTCCAACGTGGGGCGAGGAAGGGTATTTCCGCATTGCCTACAGTGAGATGAAGAATGATGTCGCGTTTGCCAAATTTGATCTGGGATGGCGCACTGTCCACCCCGGGAGATTACCATTTCTATTTTGCCATCGATGATAATAATGACGGAATATTTGACGGCACATGGCAGGGAAGTGCCGCGCTATACGTATCAAAACCATAGAAGGGGTTGCCCTGGTACGAAATACTGTGAATGTTCCTGAAGCCCATACCTCCTTGGACTTAATAAAAAGAAAGGATTTAGAAATGAAAAAAGTCATTACCGCGCTGTTCGTATTTTGTGTTTTCTTTCCTCTGTCTCCCAATGCCACCTATAGACTTTCAGAAAAATAATTTCGCTGCGTTATCGGTCGGAGATATACTACAGTATAATCTCCTCCCTGCTGCCTTGCGAAATGAATTTTCTGAAAGTTTATATCGTCTGAATTGATTTTCCGTCGGGAACAATTCTGAGATTCTGAAGTATTCTGGATGCACGTTGAACTGAACCGGTGTATTCAAGACAAAAGAAAAGACGCCAATTTGAAAAAAAGGGAAAATCTGTATGAACAAAGCAAAGCTACCGGCATTTTGTATCATGTTATTGATGATGGTCACAATTGTATGGGCTGCACCGGTGCCGGACACTGGCCTGACGAAATGCTACGATGTGGCCGGAAACGTCATCACCTGCCCATCCCCCGGAGATCCGCTGTACGGTCAGGATGCCAACTACAACATCCACCCGATGTCTTACACCAAACTCAACAGCAGCGGGGACATCCTGCCGGATACGGCTGGGGACTGGAAGATGGTGCAAGACAATGTCACCGGCCTGATCTGGGAGAAGAAGACCAACATGGATGGTATCAAGAATTACAACGATCCCCACGATGCCGATAACATCTATACCTGGTACGATAGCAATCCGATCACCAATGGGGGGGATGCGGGTGAATGGGGGGATGGGAAGAATACCGAAAATTTCATTAAGGCTTTAAATGATGCCAGGTATGGCGGTTTCAGCGACTGGCGGTTGCCGACCATCAAGGAATTGGCCTATATCGTCAACTATAGCATTCCTTACTTGGGCTCGACGATAAATGCCGATTATTTCCCTGATACGGTCGCGTCCTTTTACTGGTCCTCTCCTACCTGCACTTCCAGTACGAACTACGCGTGGGGCGTGAACTTCTTCAACGGCAGAGACCTTATCGACAATAAGAGTGACAGCGTCCATGTCTATGCCGTTCGTGGCGGACAGTCGGTATCATTGGGTATTTTGGTTACTGGATCATTTGATTCCCGGAGCGGTGCATCGATAGACAATGCGGACGGCTATACTGATAATGGCGATGGAACGGTAACGGATACATCAACGGGGTTGATGTGGCAGCAAACAGCATCTTCAAATAAGATGACCTGGGAGGATGCACTGGCTTATTGCGAGGCGCTGAATCTTGGCGGCCATATAGATTGGCGGTTGCCAACCGTGAAGGAGTTAATAAGTCTGATTGATTACAGCAGATATAATCCTGCAATCAATACAAATTATTTCCCCGATACGGTCGCGTCCTTTTTCTGGTCCTCTACTATCAACGCAAACAGTACAAACAACGCGTGGTGTATAAACTTCTACAACGGCAGCACGAGCGGCGCGTGGGGCTTGGGCTTCGATGGCGGCGGTGTTGGTAAGAGCGTTCGTGCCGTTCGTGGCGGACAGTCTGGCCCATTGGGTAATCTGGTTATTTCCCCGTTGAGTCGGACGGTAACAAAGGACGCTGGCAGCACAACTTTCAGCGTATCCAACACCGGCGATGGCACCATGCCCTGGACGGCCGCCGTAACAGCGGGTGGCGATTGGCTGTCGATCACTTCCGGAGCCAGCGGAACGGATGCCGGCGTTATCACCTGCGCATACACCGCCTATACCGGTACGGCATCGCGTACCGGCACGATTCGGGTGACGGCGCCCGGCGCCACCGCCAGCCCGATGGATGTCACCGTCGTTCAGGGGGCCAACACGACGGCTTGTACGGCAACGATCGGCAGCAATTATTCGCTTCATCTCCCACTGATTATCGACCTGACCGCCCTGTCGGGTAAGCCATCATATTCGGCGGATTTTGCCTACAAAAACGATCCGGCGTTTCCGACGATGATTCTTTTCAGGCTGACCAATGCTGTCATTCAGAAAGAGACATTTACGTGCAGCGCTTCCACGCTGTCCAGTGATTTCACGATCCATATTCCCGACGTTCTGCTGCCGGACGGCATCACCCGGATGTGGCTGGATATTGAGTACATTGCATGGCTTTCCACAAATGGAAATGTTTATTTTAAGGTTTCGAAGCATGGGGTCATTTCGAAATAGGCCGCCCGTGCAAGGATGCCTAATCCAGGAAAAGACTTGAAGCAGGAGCTTCAAGGACGTCGGTTCCCAAGCAGGAGCTTGGGAACCAGCGGGGTAAATAAATTCATTTTACAGAAAAAATGAGCGAAAAGGAGAATCTGTATGAACAAAGCAAAGCTATCAGCATTTTGTATCATGTTTTTGATGATGGCCACAATTGTTTGGGCTGCACCGGTACCGCACACTGGCCAGACGAATTGCTACGATGTTTCCGGAAACCTCATCACCTGCCCATCCCCCGGACAACCGCTGTATGGTCAGGATGCCAACTACATCATCAATCAGATGTCTTACACCAAACTCGACAGTGGCGGGCACCCCCTGCCGGATTCGGCTTCGGCCTGGAGCATGGTGAAAGACAATGTCACCGGCCTGATCTGGGAGATGAAAAATAACAAGGATGGCGAGCCAGACTACACGAATCCGCATGATGCCGACAATACCTACACATGGTATGACAGCAATCCAGCCACCAATGGGGGACGTAAAGGTGGACTGGGAGAAGGGAAGAATACCAAAAATTTCATCAAAGCTTTGAATGATGCCAAGTATGGTGGTTTCAGCGACTGGCGGTTGCCGACCATCAAGGAATTGGTCTATATCGTCGACTATAGCATTTCAGGCCCTGGCCCTATAAATCACGCTTATTTTCCGAATACGGCGTTGTTCTCTTACTGGTCTTCTACTACCGACGCATACAGTGGTGGGTACGACGCGTGTATCTTACACTTCTACTACGGCGTCGACAGCCATCAAGAGAAGGTCTCCATCAGTTATGTTCGCGCCGTTCGTGGCGGACAGCCTGGTGCATCGGGCGATTTGGCTGTCGGATCATTGAATTTCCGGAACGATGTATCGATAGACAATGCGGATGCTTCAGACAACTATATTGATAATGGCGATGGCACGGTAACCGATACATCCACGGAACTGATGTGGCAGCAAACAGCATCTTCAGATACGATGACATGGGAGAAAGCACTGGCTTATTGCGAGGGTCTGAATTTTGGCGGCCATACAGATTGGCGGTTGCCATCCTTCAAGGAGTTACGAAGTCTGGCAGATCACAGCCGATATGAACCGGCAATCAATAGGACGTATTTCCCCAATATAATCTCGTCCTTTTACTGGTCATCTACTACCGACGCGAACTATACGTACAGCGCGTCGGGCGTGCACTTCGAGTACGGCTACGGCCACATCTACAAAAAGAACTCCAGCTACTATGTCCGCGCCGTTCGTAGCGTTGGAATAATTGGTGGTTTGCCATTGGCTAATCTGGCTATTTCCCCTTTGAGCCGAACGGTAATAAAGGATGCCGGCAGCACAACTTTCAGCGTATCCAACACCAGCACCGGCGACATGCCCTGGACGTCCGCCGTAACATCGGGCGGCGACTGGCTGTCGATCGCTTCCGGAGCCAGCGGAACGAACGCCGGCACAATCACCTGCGCATACACCGCCTATACCGGTACAACA
>CAJBLH010000153.1 GCA_903953895.1 uncultured Desulfobacteraceae bacterium
AGCGACAATAAATGGTAGGCGCTCGGCACACGGAATTTTCACAGGTTCCTCCCAATGTTTCAGGAAAAAGACGGTGTACCAAACTATTATTTCACAAATTTCCTAAAATGTCCTGAACTATTTTTCGAAAACTCAAGTAACTACCATATCGTAAAAAGCGGCAAATCCTGCCAAATAATCCGAAATAAACAAATTACTTCCGCTACCATATACGCTTACGACGCAAATAAGGACATCTGTCTTCTTGAATGGGTGAAACAATCGATTGAACTGGAAAAAAAGAAAGACCGGCGGGGGATGATCGATTTGGGAAAGGAATGGACGAAAGCCGAGCCGGAATCTGAGGAAGCCTGGCATAAACTTGGGGTAAGTTATTTCGAAATTGAACAGTACGACAATGCCATCGACACATTTAAAAATGCCTTGCGCATCGATCCGGAATTAGCCTCTGCCTGCTTCAACCTTGGTTCGGTGTATATCAATCTTAAACAGTATGACCATGCAATTGAAGCTTACAAAGAGGCTTTGCGAATTAATCCGGAAGATACCCCTGCCTTGCACAACATCGCACTCGCTTATTATTCTACTGGCAATCTAGCAGCCGCTATGAATGCCATAGAGGAGCTGAGGCGTTTCGACCCGGCAAGAGCCGACAAACTTTTCAATTTTATAACAACATCAAAAAGTGTGAATAATTAAGCGAGTTATGCCCGTGACCCTCAAGCCCATACGAAAGTTTCAATAACTTCGGAAAGGAACCAACATGCTGCAAAAATTGTGTTTCATTTTGGGATGTTTCATTCTGGCTTTTCCATTACCGGCACAGAGTTTTGACTGCAACAATCCGGATTTCGGCGCCCGCTTCGCAGATCTGAACAAAGAGGGATATTTTATCAAATATATGGAGAAAAGTGGAATATCCTATTACAACTATACCGGTCCATGCCGCATGGAGATACATCATCATGTCAGCCCTTCGATGTTTTTTGCCTTTATCGATAACCAGTTGTATGCGCGGATCGTCACGATACCGGAAAATAAGGGTCAATTCGAGGATATCCGAGACAGAATGGAAAAAAATGTACCCAAGAATGTCGGCACCCAGCCCTATTCCATGAAACTGGACGGTAACTGGTGGGTATATCAATGGTTCAATGAAAAAGATAATCTGAAATACAAAGTAAAAATACACGGCAAGACGAATGAAGGCAAAAGCGTATGCTACTTTGAACCACTTCGGGCTAAGCTGCCGAACCTAAATGAAAACGATGATCCGATATCGCTGAATCCATGATTCAATCATTTACACAGCTTCATGCACCCTGCTGGCAAATAAGGATTGAACCTTATTTTTCAGGATATCCAGATAAATGTAGTAAACCGGCGTGATATATAGCGTCAGCAACTGCGAAAAAATCAGCCCGCCCACGACAGCCAACCCCAGCGGCCGCCGGGATTCCGCACCGGCGCCAAACCCGATGGCAATGGGCAGTGTCCCCATGATGGCGGCCATGGTGGTCATCATGATGGGCCTGAAACGGACCAGACATCCCTCGACAATGGCGTCCCGGGGGCTTTTGTTGTCGTTGCGCTCGGCTTCCAGCGCGAAATCGATCATCATGATGGCGTTTTTCTTCACGATCCCGATCAGCATGATAATCCCCACAAAAGCATAGAGACTGAGATCCACCTTGAAAATATACAATGTCAGCAGTGCGCCGAATCCGGCCGAAGGCAGGCCCGACAGAATGGTCAGCGGGTGGATGAAACTTTCGTAAAGAATCCCCAGCACGATGTAGATCACCAGAATGGCCATGACCAACAGCCCCATCATGCCCTTGAAAGAGGATTGAAACGCCTGGGCCGTCCCCTGGAAATTGCCACTGATGGTTGCCGGAAGAAATGTATGGGTGAAGCCTTCGACTTCGGAGACCGCATCTCCCAAAGAGACATCGGGGTTGAGATTGAATGAAATGGTAACCGATGGAAACTGCCCGGAATGATTGACCGACAGCGGCCCTACCCCGGGGGTGAGTGTTGCCACCGTATCCAGCGGCACCAGATTTCCGCCGGAAGACCGGATATACAGCAGGGAAAGGCTCGACGGTTCTCTTTGATACTGGGGCAGCAGTTCCAGAATGACCTGATAACTGTCGGTCGGCGCATAAATCGTTGATACCTGGTTGGAACCATAGGCGTTTTGAAGTGCGGTTTCGATCTGATTGGCCGTAATTCCCAGAGAGGATGCCTTGTCCCGGTTGATCTCGATGCGGATTTCCGGGTTGTCCATCTGTAAATCACTGTTCACATCCTGGATCGTGGTCATGTCCTTCATCCGTTTCTTGAGAAGGACGGCATGGCGGTAGAGTTCGGCGGTATCCGGCCCCTGCAGCGTGTATTGATACAACCCCTTGGTGGTGCGGCCGCCAATGTTGATGGGAGGCGGATTCATCAAATACGTCTGGATACCGGGTACTTTCGCCAGTTTGGGACGCAGTTTCCGGATCAGTTCATCGGCGCTTTCTTTTCGTTCTTTGCGGGGTTTAAGCCGCATGAAAAATCTTCCGGTATTCCCGGAAGCATTCGGCCCCCCTGCCCCCACGGATGACATATAGGTTTCAATGGCCGGTTCGGCGGCCAGAATTTCGTGCAGCGCAGACTGATGACGCACCATCGAATCAAACGAAATATCCTGGGAAGCCTCGGTAATTCCCAATAGCTGTCCGATGTCTTCACTTGGCAAAAATCCCTTGGGACTCATGCGGAACAACTGAATGGTGGCCAGCAGAACCAGAACAGAGATCAGAAAGGTCAGCCAGTGAAACCGGAGCGCCGCTTTCAAGGTTTTGTTGTAAACCCAGAGCATGCCGTTGAAAAAAGATTCCATGGCCATGTACAGCCGGCCGTGACGCATTTCCCGTTTGGGCCTTAAAAACAGACTGCACAGCATGGGGGTCAGACTCAGCGAGACAAAACCGGAAAGAAGAATCGCCACGGAAATGACCAGTGAAAATTCCCGGAACAGTCGGCCGACAATCCCGCCCATGAACAGCACCGGAAGAAAGACCGCAGCCAGGGAAATGGTCATGGAAATGATGGTGAAGCTGATTTCTTTGGAACCATCCAGCGCCGCCTGAAGCACCCCCTTGCCCATCTCGAGATGCCGCACGATATTCTCCAGCATCACGATGGCATCATCCACCACAAACCCGACCGCAAGCGTCAGCGCCATCAGGGAGAGATTATCCACACTGAATCCCATCAACTGCATGGCCGCAAACGTAACGACGATCGACATGGGAAGCGCCATGCTCGGAATGATGGTGGCGGACAGACTTCGCAGAAAGAGAAAAATCACCAGGATGACCAGGATGATGGTCAGCAGCAAGGTGAATTTGACATCATCGACCGACTCGCGGATGGACTCGGAACGGTCGTTCATGACCGACAGTTGAACTGCTGCCGGAAGCTGTTTTTCGAATACGGGCAGCAGGTTCCGGATTTCGTTGACAACAGCGACGGTGTTGGTGCCGGGCTGGCGCTGAACGGCCAGAACGATCGAACGGACATTGTTTCGCCAGGTAATGGTTTTATCGCTTTCAACACTGTCGAGGACACGGCCGATCTCTTCGAGACGCACCGGGGAACCGTTCTGCCACGAGACAATCAAGGGGCGGTAACTCTTGGCGTCCATCAGTCGGCCGCTGGCCTGGATATTGAATGCCTGATGCTCTCCGTAGAGTGTTCCAGTCGGCAGATTGACATTGCTCTGCGTAACGGCTTTGGCCACTTCATCGATACCGATTTCCCGGGACGCCATGGCTTTGGGATCGAGCTGAATGCGCACCGCATATTTTTTTGCGCCATATACCAGCACCTGCGCCACCCCGTTCAACATGGATATCCGCTGCGCGATCATGGTGTCCGCATATTCATTCACAACAGATAGCGGCAATGTGGGCGATGACAGCGCCAGATTGAAAATCGGCGCATCCGCCGGGTTGACCTTCTGATAAGTCGGGGGGGTGGGCATATCCGGGGGCAGTTTCCGGGCTGCTTTGGCTATGGCGGATTGAACGTCCTGGGCGGCGGCATCGATACTTCTGTCGAGGCTGAACTGAATCGTTATCCGGGTAATCCCCAGGGTGCTGGACGAGGACATGGAGTCGATACCGGCAATGGTCGAGAACTCCCGCTCCAGCGGGGTCGCCACACTGGAGGCCATGGTATCCGGATTGGCGCCGGGCAGTCTGGCCGTTACCTGAATCGTTGGGAAATCCACATTCGGCAGATCGCTGACCGGCAGGATTCGATATGCCATCACGCCGAAAACGAGCAGGCCAGCCATGACCAGGGTGGTCATGACCGGCCTGTTGATGAAGAGTTCGGCAATATTCATGATTTCGCCTCGGGAGCGACGGCCTGAGCTGGATCGGCTTGCGGTTTCAAGTCAGACGAAATTTCAACGCTTGCCCCGGGGATCAATCGCAGATGACCGTCTGTCACGACCTGCTCACCCGCCGCAAGACCGCTTTCAACCACGGTTTCCCCGCCATAAGACTTGCCGATTTTGACTGGTTTCAATTGAACCGTTTTTTCGGAAGTGACAACAAACACGAACAGCCCGTTCTCACCGGTCTGAACAGCCTGAGTCGGAACCGTTACCACATTTTCAAGGATACCCAAGGTCAGGGCGACATTTACGAACTGACCGGGCCACAGCCGTCTGGCCGTATTGTCGAAAGTGCCTTTCAGCCGGATCGTTCCGGTTTTGGAATCCACGGTATTGTCAACAAACGTCAGTTTACCTTTTTCAATTTCGGACGTCGATCCATCCGGCAGGGCCTGAACACCCAGATTCTGGCCTTTCATCCGCCCCATAATCTGTGACAGATATGCCTCCGGTACAGTGAACGTCACATAAATGGGCTGCATTTGCTCGATGACGACCATGGATTTATTGTCGTCATTGGCTTTGATCATATTCCCCTGATCGATCAGAATCGTTCCGGTTCGACCGGATAACGGGGAATATATGGATGTATAGCCAAGCTGAATCATTGCATTTTCAACGACTGCCTCATCCGCGGTCACCGTCGCCTGAAGAGAACTGAGGTTGGACCGGATCTGATCGAATTGTTCCCGACTGATGAATCCACCTTGAACCAGATTTTCGTATCGCCGGTTATCCGCTTCAGCCTTTTCCGTCAGGGCTTTGTCTTTTTCCAGGCGGGCTTTTGCTTCCCGAAGTGCGGCCTCCAGGGGGCGGGAATCGATGGTAAACAGCAGCGCCCCTTTTTCAACCTCCTGCCCTTCCTTGAAATGAATTTTTTGCAACTCCCCGGTAACTCTCGACTTGATAGCAACCGTGGCATAGGACTCGACACTTCCGATAGCCCGGACTTCAATTGGAATGTTCTTTTGAACCGCCTGAGCTGCCAGCACCGGAACCGGAACCGGACGTTTTGCAGCCGCTGCCTGGCTGCGCGGATCCGGCTTGCCGACCGATGCTTCCGGCACCTGAGATGAACACCCGGTTATCGTCATAACGACACAACTGATCAGCCATATTGAAATATTTCGGAAATATGCCTTAAACATAAGGGGCCCCCGTTGAAAACATTAAAAAAAGTGAATTCAGATGAACGCCCGCATTCCGAGAATTTTCAGATGCTGAAACAGATTTGATAACAGGCGCAGAGCCATCAATAGCTGTCGTAGGCCAGGCCTTTCCATGAATCGGGTGAAGTTAACCGCTCATCGATATCGACGCCGAAAAAATCAGCCACGGGTTTGAGTATCTCGGGGTTGACTTTCTGAACAGTTCTGGCGGCACTCAGGATTTTTTCAAGCCCTTTTTGCGTAATTTTCCCCATGGGCCTGCGGCATCCACCGGAAGGCATTCCCAGAATCGCCATCAAGGTTTTGATGGCAAGCGGATTTCTGGCGCGGCATAGCACCTCGCCATAAGGTGTTGACTCAAGGGTTTTAACGGTAACCAGGTCAAATAGGGGGTCAAGGGCTTCTTTCAATTTTCGGGCTTCGGCATTGTTTTTCTGATTCAGCAGGCGAACCATTAACGACACGGCTGCCGGCGCCACATTGGATACCACGGATATCACACCTCCGGCCAAAATGCCGACGTCCGTCATCATGTCAAAGGTCAACCCATCATCGCCGGATAAAATGGAATAGTCCGGGCCGCATAATTTTCGGGTCAGACGCATGTTGTCAAGATTTCCGGTGGCTTCCTTGACGGTTGATACATTGGGATGCGCCCTGAATGCAATGGCCAGGTCTTGCGGCAGCAGTTGCGTACCGGTTCGGCCAGGAATCACGTAGGGGATCACCTGGGTATCGGGAAATGCAGACGCCACCGGCTCTAAATATTCCTTACGAATTTCAAGAGAACTCGGGCCGTTATAATAGGGATCCACCAGCAGCAGGGCATCCACGCCAAGGCCTGCGGCATGGCGGGATGCTTCAATCGCTTCAGCGGTATTGTTGCTGCCGGTACCTGCAATGCAAAGACATTTCCCTTTTGTAGCAGCGGCAATCAACTGCGTTACCAGGTGATGTTCCTCCCAGCTTAAAGCCGGACTTTCCCCTGTCGTACCGACAGCCAAAACGCCGGTAATGCCCCCTGAAATCTGAAAGCTGACTAATTTTTCAATGCCTTCGGTGTCCACCGTCTCCCCCTTGAAAGGGGTGATCAAGGCCGTATAACTACCGGTTTTCATATAACCTCCTATATTTGTGATAAGGGATCAGTGGTCAATGATCCTTTTTTTCTGGAAATTCCCAGAATGCTGACATCATCTTGAATTGGAAATCCGTCGCCGAATGCCGTCATGGCAACATGAATGCCGTTGACCATTTCTTCCATGGGCCTGTGATGAAACGAACGCGCAGCATGGGTGAACCGATCTTTACCGAATCTTTCCAGCCGCGAATTCATGAAATCCGTAACCCCGTCCGTGTACAGCAGCAGTTTGTCTCCTTTATACAGCGTTTCTTCCTGTTGTTCAAACGGAACCATGCCGCCAAGTCCGATAACGGTTCCGCCTTTTTTGAGCTTTTCGATACCGCCGTCACTGCGAAACAACAGCGCCGGCATATGACCGGCATTACAGATGGCAAAGCCGCCATCGCGCACATCCAGCACGATATAGATCATGGAAAAAAATTTATCGAACCGCTCCAGCGGATATTCACGGTCGAGAAGTTCCATGACTTCTCTGGGGCTGGTAATGTTGCAACCGGAAGTGGACGTCGGATTTTTCCGCACCACCAGGCCGGTATGGGGAAGCAGCATCTGAGACACCGATACGGTCACCAGTGCTGCCGGAACGCCGTGACCGCTGACATCCAGCATATAAATCCCGAGATGATGTTCATCCAGCATGAATATGTTGAACACATCCCCACCGATTGTCTCGGAAGGTAGAAATCGCCATGCGATATCCAGATTCGAAATTCTGGGAAGGGTTACGGGAAGCAGACTTTTCTGTATTCCTGCCGCTGCCCGCAAATCTTCATCCATCCGTTCCTGGCGCTCGGATAGCTGTCGATTCAAGTCAGTCAGTTTTCGTTGGGCAACGGAATATTTTGTTACCAGATCTTTAAGGAATCGGTTTTGCAACCGATTGTCGTGGAGCATCGCTCGGCATTGCAGAATTTCCTGCACACATCCGGTTGCGTTCAAGGCGGACCTGCGACGATCCCTGAAGGGAAAAGACGGCATATACGGCAGCCTCACAATATCCGATCGATGCCGACACCCTTCAGCGACATCAGCCGACGGATGACCGTCTCGATATCCACGGAATCGGATAGAACACTGCCATGCTGAGGTGCGATCATGGATGCGGGAATGGTACGGATGACATCAAGTGCGTAACGCAGCGCTTTTTCCGAGGTCATGATCAGTTGGTGAAATCTGAGAATTTCCGGAATCGGACAGTCGGGCGCGTTCTGAGTGCAGGGTGTCAGGTCCGGGCATGTATGACATTCCGGGTTCAGAGATAAAAACAGCTTCCACCGGGTACCGTAACTGCCGAAAAGATCGCTGGTAAAGAGTACACGGGTTCGTGTGTCGAATGTCACAAAACTGCCGGCGGAATGTGAATAAGGTGTGTTGAAAAACCGGAGTTTCCGTCCTGAAGAAAATACAAACTCGCTGTTGATGGCATCGTGGGAAAGCAGCCGTGAAGATATCGCATAATGCCGGATAAACATGTTGTTTTCTTTATGCGAAATGATTTTAAGGTCGGGGCGGTCGATGATATCTTCAAAATGGGCGACACTTCCGCACAAATCCGGATCATAATGCTGGTAAATCAGGGCGACGATCGATGATGCCGATATACCGGTTTCCAGAATTTTCATCATGACGGTCGGGAAATCGGGCCGGCTGCCACCATCGATAACCACCGACTCGTTGCCATCGACGATCAGATAGGGATTGCAGTGCAGCCCGGACAGGACATCGTAAAAACCGACCCAGTAGATACCGTCGGCAATGGCAACGGCGGTGTTGTAATCCGGCTGTTGCGGCATCATAAATTTTTCGAGTGGAGATACATGCGCCAGGCATTCATCGGATCAGGCATTTTCAGCGACCATGTCCATCAGATACTCTCCATACCCGTTTTTCATCATGTCGGAGGCCAGATTCTTGACCTGTTCACGGGAAATATACCCCAGACGATAGGCGATTTCCTCGATACAGGAGATTTTCAACCCCTGCCGGTCCTGAATGACTTTAACATAGCTGGATGCCTGCTGCAGCGCCTCATGGGTTCCGGTATCCAGCCAGGCAAAGCCTCTTCCCAACAGCTCTACCTTCAGTTCTCCCCGGCGAAGATAATCGAGGTTTACATCCGTGATTTCCAGCTCTCCTCTGGCCGACGGCTTCAGATTTTCGGCAATGCGCACGACATCATTGTCATAGATATAAAGTCCGGGAACCGCATAATTGGATTTGGGTTTCTTCGGTTTTTCCTCGATGTCGATTACCGTTCCGTTATTATCGAATTCAACCACGCCGTAACGCTCGGGGTCTTTGACCAGATAACCGAATACCAGTCCGCCGCGGGTCAGTTTGACCGCCCGGTTCAGAATTTCCGAAAGATTGTGGCCATAAAAGATGTTATCTCCCAGAATCAGGCATACCGGATCACGCCCGATAAAGGATTTGCCGATGACAAATGCCTGGGCCAGTCCTTCGGGTCTGGGCTGCGCTGCATAGGATATGGAAATGCCGATTTGCGAGCCATCTCCAAGAAGCCGTTTGAACAGCGGCAGATCTTCGGGGGTTGAGATCAGCAGAATTTCGCGGATACCCGCCAGCATCAGCACAGAGAGCGGATAATATATCATGGGTTTGTCGTAAACCGGAAGCAGTTGTTTGCTGACCACACGGGTGATGGGATACAGCCGGGTGCCGGAACCACCGGCCAGAACGATGCCTTTCATCATGAATCAACTCCACATTCAAAATTGCAGTCAATAAAATTGGGGCGGGTTTCAAAGCAGCCCTTGCGGATGTGCGCACACTTCCTGAAAGCTATATTTACGTTTCCGCCGAACGCATGTCAAGCATAAAGCCGGATGGACCCGGAACCGATGCTTTATAGCATACCCCGCTGCCATACAGACGATATTCCCCAACCGACGCCGAAACGATGACCGACATCCCTTTGTGGAGGTGAATCGGTTCATGGCCCAGTCCCCCGTCCACAACTACCTGTCCCTGGGTGCATAAAAGAATGTCGGCAGATCGATCCTTGTGGCTGATCCAGCACAATCCAGGAATCGGGGATATCATGGAAAGACTGAACTCCGCTGCAGGCGTTTGATAAACCCATTCCACATCATTGAGTGGATTCGGCAGAATAACGGAAGGCAACTGTTCCTGAAAGGTCAGTGTCGTCAACAACTCCGGAACATCAAGATGCTTTTCCGTCAGACCGCCGCGTAGCACATTGTCTGAATTGGCCATCAATTCAATGCCAAGCCCTTCGAGATAAGCGTGGGGTTCGCCGGCAGCCAGAAAAAGAGCCTGCCCGGGTGACAGGCTGTACAGATTCAGGAGTGCGGGAAATAACGCTCCGATATCATTCGGATATTCATCATGGAGTCGCTGAACCCATGTAAATACGGGATCCGCATTTCCTTTGAAATATTCGGCTTTCGATATGCCCTCGGCAATGGCCGCCAGTTTTTGTTCCACTGGCAGGGTCAACAGGGTTTGAAACAGGTGTTTCAAGCCGGTTGAATCCGGCTGTTTTTTGAGCAGGTCAATCTCGTTTTTAAGAACCTCTCCGCACAGAGCGCCCAGGTATGTGACAATCTCCGGAATTCGGCGGAAGCTGTTCATTCCCCAGAATTTGCTCAACGCACAGATGCATTCGGGTTTATGATTGTCATCCTTGTAATTGCGATGGGGTGCTGTCAGCGGAATCCCCAGCCGATTTTCCCGCGCAAAACCTTCTTTTGCCTGATCCGCATTCGGATGGGCCTGAACGGAAAGTGGTCTGGCGGCTGCCAGCACTTTAAAAAGATAGGGCAGTTTTCCGCCGAATGTCTCCGCCGCCTTGTGTCCCAGCACCTCGGCTGGATGCGATTGGATGGCATCGAGCAACGACTCCCATTTCCCCTCATGGTAAACCTGCGACGGCGCCTTGGGGTGGGCCCCCATCCACAACTCGGCCTGTGGCCGACCCGTCGCCGGCAGCCCGAGCAGTTCCGGAATATCCGCCAGCGACCCCCAGGCATAGTCCTGAACAGTATTTTTCAGGATTCCAATGGTCTTCATACGTTACCTTTCTTCTTTACTTATCATGATCCGGCTGTTATAAAAATCGCATATCAGGGGGTATCATGCCGCTTAAAATCAATGAAATATTTTACAGCATTCAAGGAGAATCCCTGTACGCCGGGCTGCCTTGTGTATTCATCCGCCTGACAGGGTGCAATCTCCGGTGCGCCTATTGTGATACCCGATATGCCTATGATGACGGCACCGGCATGACGATACCCGATATCCTCAGACAGGTCGAAGGCTATCCAGCCGCAGCCATAGTGGAGATAACCGGCGGAGAGCCGCTGTTGCAGGAAGAAACACCGGCATTGGTCGATCGGCTTCTGGACCAGGGTCGGACGGTTTTGATGGAAACCAATGGCAGCCTCGATATTTCGCGGATAGACAGCCGCTGTATCCGGATCATGGATATCAAAAGCCCGTCTAGCCTCATGGAATCTTATAACGACCCGAACAATCTTCTGCGACTTGCGCCTCATGATCAAATCAAATTCATTATCGGAACACCCGGCGATTATACTTTCGCCCTGAATGTCATCAAAAGGCTGCCGCCCGACTTTCCCCGATCCAGCGTTCTGTTTTCCCCGGCTTTCGGTTCCGTATCCCCGGATCTTCTGGCCAGGTGGATATTACGGGATGGTATCGGCATCCGGCTTCACCTGCAACTTCATAAACTGATCTGGCCAAATGTGGACAGAGGGGTTTAGCAAAAAAGGAACATATGAATCGCCCTGAAAAAGCCGTGGTTCTTTCGAGCGGCGGCCTCGATTCCACAACGGTGATCGCCATTGCCCAAAGCCAGGGATACGAGATTTACTGCCTCAGTTTCGATTATGGGCAGCGGCATGTCTTCGAACTGAAAGCCGCCGAACGCATCGCCAAACGATTTCAAGTGGCAAAACACCTGGTCATCCATATCGATCTTCAAGCCATCGGCGGATCTGCACTGACCGACAATATCGACGTGCCCAAATCCAGAAGTCTGGAGACCATGTCATCGGAAATCCCCATTACCTATGTTCCAGCCCGCAATACCATTTTTTTGTCCTACGCGCTGGCCTGGGCGGAAGTCCTGCAATCCTCACATATCTTTATCGGCGTCAATGCCGTTGATTTCAGCGGCTATCCGGACTGCCGGCCGGAATTCATCACAGCCTTCGAACACCTGGCCAATCTGGCCACCCAAACCGGGGTGGAAGGCAGAACCCGGGTTCAGATCCATGCGCCCTTGATGTATCTGAACAAGGCCCAGATCATCGCCAAAGGTACTGAACTGGGAGTGGACTTTGGCATCACCCACAGTTGCTACGACCCATCAGTCGATGGCCTGGCCTGCGGCCGGTGCGACAGTTGCCTGCTGCGGAAAAAAGGATTCCTCGAAGCCGGCATGCCGGACCCCACGCGATATACTCAATACGAATCCCCTTTCTGAAGAACCGCCGCCAGCCCGGTCAGAAAAAACGTATGGGCAGAGGGTTGATGGGTCACAGTGCCTGAAAACGCCGTGGCGAGCTGCGTGGCCTGGTCCATCCAGCGTCTGTCTGATGTCAGATTGTACAAAGACGTCAGATTGACCAGTGAAACTGAATTGGCGGATGGCATGGCCCCGTCGTAGAGTTCTTTGGGCCGGACAGGCAGCTCATTCGGATCGAGATTCATGAAATATCCGCCCGAATCCCGATCCGGATAATCCGCATCGAGTAACCATTGAAGGTGGATGGCTTCGGTCAGCCACCGGGGATTGTCATCCGCCTGATACAAAGACAGCAGCCCGAAAATCATCCATGCATAATCATCGGCATACGCCGATATCCCAGCCTGGCCCTCCCGGTACCGGTGATACAGCAGGCCGTCGAAGTCACGCAGGGTTGTCAGAATGAAATTCACGGCTCGGGCCGCGGCTTCGGCATAATCGGATCTGTTCAATATCCGGGCTGCAATTGCCAGAGCCGCAACCATGAGTCCATTCCAGTCTGTCAGAACCTTGTCGTCTTTCAAGGGATGAACCCGTTGGCTGCGGACCGCAAAAAGCCGACGGCGGATTTCCTCCCATTCTTTCGCCAACTCCGATTCCGGAACCTGGAGGCGCCGGGCCCATTCAGACAGAGGCATTCCCATGTGAAGAATATTGACGCCGGACAGCGTACGGGTTGCCTCATCATAGAAATTGCCTTCTGGCGCAACATGCAGCAGCGTTTCCCAACGGGCGGAAAAATCCCCTAGAATCTGCCGAAATTCATCGATCGACCAGACATAAAATCGGCCCTCTTCTCCTTCACTGTCGGCATCTTCAGCCGTAAAAAAGGCGCCGGCTTCCGATGTCATGTCCCGCAGCACGTATGTGAAAATTTCCTCGGCCGTCTGCGCATAAACAGCGTTTCGGGTAATCCGAAAGGTTTCCAGACAAGCCAGCGCCATCAGCGCCTGGTCATAGAGCATTTTCTCGAAATGCGGCAGCAGCCACTGCTTGTCGGTCGAATACCGGTGAAACCCAAACCCGACATGATCCCAGATGCCGCCGGCCCGCATGTTCGAAAGTGTTGTTTCCACCATGTTCAGGGTTTCGGCATCCCCCTGACGCTCATGCTGCTGAAGCAAAAACAGCAGGCGGTGCGGAGATGGAAATTTGGGCGCAGGTTCAAAGCCGCCGAACCGGGGATCGAAACGCCGGGTGATCTCGGCATGGGCGGCTTGTATCGGTGAATCGTTCAAAGACGGGGACGACTGGTATCTGAAGGACTTGGAGAGATGAGCCCCGATCTGCGATACCGCATCCAGAATCTTGCCTCGATTGGACTGCCACAGGGTCGTGATCTGCCCGCAGATATCCAGAACACCGGGCTGCCCGAACCGACTGCGCAGAGGAAGATAGGTCGCGGCAAAAAACGGCTGTTTGTCCGGGGTCAACAACACGGTCATGGGCCATCCCCCCCGGCCAGAAATCACATGGCAGGCCGCCATATAAACAGCATCGATATCCGGACGCTCTTCCCGATCCACTTTGATGCAGACAAATGCCTCGTTCAAGGCCGCCGCTGCCTCGGCATTTTCAAACGATTCTTTTTCCATGACATGACACCAGTGGCAGGTGGCATATCCGACAGACAGAAAAACGGGCTTCTCGGCTGCTTTGGCAAGGGAAAAGGCGGCATCCCCCCACGGGTACCAGTCTACCGGATTGTGGGCATGCTGCAACAGATAGGGACTTTTTTCGTGAATCAGGCGGTTGGTCGTTGGCATATTTCTTCTTTCATTACTCTGCTTGAAGAATTTTAAGGTATTCATCAACAGTCATTCCAATTGTTTTCATATTATTTCTGATTATGAATACAGGAACTTCACGATACTTAGGAATCACTACCGGTCGAAGCGCACCGGGGTAATGATAAATCAGGTGATCCCCTTTTGTACGGACATACAAACAGCCAGCGGATTCAAAAATTCTGACCTGGGTATTGTAGTCGGTAGGCTTGATAGCACGGATCATACCACTACTTCAATGGGAGTGAATCCAACAAGTTCTTTGTTGAGACAAAGCATATCTTGCGTCTGATCAAATCCGGCATCTTGAAGCAGTTTATCCAGAGTACCCATTTTTGCTGTTTCCGTAAGATGAATCAGGATTACTTCTTTCAAGTTTCTTTTGGCCTGTTCCACTGTCTCACCACAAGATGGAACATCCAATTCCGGACAATAAGCAACATACATATTCCCTTCCCGCCAAAGTTCTTCTGTGAGCCGAATTCTCATATTATCTCCATTAACCAACAAGCTGAATTATTATTGCGGTCAGGACTGTGAGTTGCATAAAACCAGTAAAATTCAACATACCGTCAATCATAGGAGAACACGCTGCCCACAGCCGCCACCGAAAAACGCTCCTTGAAGTGCGCCCCCAACGCCACGGTTGCCGTCATGCCGGTACAATGACACACACCGACCTGCTCCACGCCGAAGGCTTCAAATCTCTTGATCACGGCGGCAATTCGCTCCGGTGAAAAAAACATCAGATGGGTTCCACCCAGAATAGCCCGAAGTTTTCGAATCTTCAAGGTTTCCTCGATATGGTCCAGAATGTTCAGCACTCCGGAATGGGCGCATCCGAGCAGCACGACTGGATCTGTGGTGGTTTCAATCAGCAGACTGGCGTCATCGCTGATGGGATCCGGAGAAAAGCCCTGTCCGTCCGGAATTACCAGTTGCGGGTCCTGAAAATCCTGATCCGGTTTGATGGGGACGCCGGTGACAAACCAGATGCCGTCTTCCATCCGACGGGTCTCTTCCACCCAGGTAAATTCGGCGCCCAGGGCCGTCAATTCTTCTTTTGACAGCGGGCTGCCGATATAGCGGGGTTCGCCGGCCGACATCCGGGGGGTTTTAAGGTGATGTCTGGTGAAAACCTCCGGATGGGCCACCACATTCACGGGCCCGGTTTCCTGAAGCGCGGTCTTCAATCCGCCGGTATGATCATAGTGGCCATGGCTGAGAAAAATACGGCCGACGCCTTTGAGGTTTTTTTCGAGCAGTTTCAGATTGAGAGAAAGACCAAGGCCGGAACCGGCATCGAACAGATACCGTTTGTCTCCTCTTTCAATCAAGGTACTGAATCCATGCTCTCCGATAAAGCCGGGTCTGCCCACATAATTATCGCATAAAATGGTAACTGCCGTTTTCAAAATGCCTCCTGTGATCTTTGCAATGTGAATGGGTCATGCGAATACAGTCTCCCCTCTCTCTGGCTGGCAAGGGCAAGGCAATACGAATAAAATGAGTTGGTATCCTTCATTTCTCGCTTTACATTTTTATTGGATTGGGTCAATAAAAAAATCATATTGCGGATTTAAGATATCGCTTCCAAGATTTTGGTTATTGATCAGATCTTTCTCCCGGCCCATATGCCATATTGCCAGGTTTGGAAACGAAATTTGCGCGGTTGGAGTACGTGGCGGACAATCGCTTCAACATGTCCTACATGCGTCACACGGACCAAGGGTCTGCCCACAAACTGGGAACCGGACGTTATTATTGTGTGCCGGAGCTGAAAGTTGTTGATGGAAGTGTTGGCGGAATTTTGGCAAAGCCGGGTCAATTTTAATAAGCGTTAAAGGCCTACAACGAATCGGGCATTTTCATGAAGGCCGCCAATGCATTCAGCAACCGTTCGGCGTCTTTTTCATCGGAACGGGGTGGTAAACTGGCCAATACCCCCAGACCTTCCGATGCTTCATGGAAGGCTTCCGGAGAAAGCGAGCTGACCAGTGCAAGATGGGCCAGAGCGTTGACGCGAATCATGTCTTTGGCGATACTCAGGCCCGATCGATCGTCCAAATTTTCATCAATAATGATCATATCCATCAAACCGATTGCGGCGGATCGTGCGGCTTCTACGGAATTCGCCCAGATGACATCATATATTTTCTCAGCACTCAGACCCTTTGCCAGTTTGGAAAAATTATCGGCTTGTTGGGTAACAATCAAAATTCTTTTCATCATTTCTCCTAAGTAAAGGCGGAAAATCGGAGGATTCCGACTTCCCGCCCGCAATCGGCATTCGGACGCCGATTATCGCGTGTTTTTTTCTGAATTTCCCCATTCTTTCCGGTAATAATCTTCGATGGCTTCACCCAGCGTGTTCACCGCCAGGGATGCGCAATGCATGTGGTCTTCGGGTAAACCGCCCAGTTCCGCAGCCACAGCCTCAGGTGTCACGCCCAAAGCCTCTTCCAGGCTTTTGCCGCTGACCAGTTGGCTTACGGCGCTGCCGCAGGCGACCGTATAAATACAACCATGGGGAATCTGACCGATATTTAGGATCGTCAGATTCAGAATAGACAGGGAAATTTCAATGGAATCCCCGCAGACGCCGACACCGGTCGCCTTTCCCGCTGCTTTCGGTATGGCCCCCATATTCCGGGGTTGATTGGCATGCACATAAAACCGTTCGTCAAGCAGATGGGGTGGATGATCATTTCCCTTTTCAGGAAGCTTGCTCTCTCTTGTCATCATCGCGCCTCGCTGTTAATGCGCACCGCCGCCGCAGGTATGTTCCTGAGAAAACTGCGGAAGCTTACCATCAAGTAGCGCCTGCACGGCATTTCCAACGGTCTGGAAGTCTCCGCCGAAATAAACCTGAATTCCCACCTGGTTAAACCCCATAAGCGGGCGAAATCCCATGCCGCCGGCGATCAGTTTGGCAGCGCCTTTACCGGCCAGATACTGGACAGGCGCCATGCACCCACCCTGTTGATGCGGAACATTGGGGATCACATCAACATTCTTGACGGTGTTGTCTTCCACGGTAACCAGCGTATAGAGGTCACAGTGACCAAAATGTGCGCCCAACTGAGCGTCAAGTCCACCCGGCGCCGAGGAAGGGATAGCGATTAAAGTATTCAAAATTCATTCTCCTTATTATCCATTTCAGTTGTCTTTGTTTCCAGGCTCGGTTCGGCCTGCATGAAATAATAACCGTACTTTCTTCAAACCTTAATTTTATTCGATTCAGATAAAGCATTTCTTATGCGCCATGGCCCATACTGTTTGGCTCTGAGGCCATGTCAACCTCGCCTGCCTTGAATTTGGCAATGGCCTGACGGACCGTCAGGTTCTCCAGATTCTGGCCGACTTGAATGCCTGCGGCGGACAGCGCCCGAAATGCCTTGGGTCCGACAGATCCTGTCAGAACCACGTTGGCTCCAGATCGGCAAACAGTTTCAGCCGCTTGTATGCCGGCTCCCTGGGCCATTGCCTGTGATGATCCGTTATCTACAAACCTGGATTCAAGGGTGTCCGGATCGATGATACAAAATCCGGCGGCACGGCCAAACCGGGGATCGATCAGCGAATCCAGACCTGGTTCTTCACAACTAACTGCAATTTTTACCATAATATGCTCCTCTTTGAGTTCGAAAGCGGTACTCGCCGCTCAGTTGACACCTTGGCCGCCACGCGGATTCATACAACCGCCATGTCTGTTTGCACGATGCGCCTTATTTCCCAATGAATCTGTTCCGGACAACCGGTCTTTGCGGCATCCAGGCATGGTAAACGCCTCTTTTCTAAAATCACCGGAGAGCCATGCTTGAATGATTTCACAAATATCTCCTGCGACAAAAGAGACCACGCGAATATCATAAGCCGCTATCTGAGATAGCATTAACCGGGAAATGGCTCCGCAAACCAGCGTGTCAACGCCGAGACTAATCAGACAGCGAACTGTTTCAGAGCCCGAATTCGCAGGCAGTTTTTCATCTCTTTCACGGACTATGCGCCCGGATTCAGCCTCAACCAGCCGGATATCTCTGGCTACATCAAATACCGGGGCGATTCGTTTGTTCCAGACTGCAAAAGCTGCTTTCATCTGTATCCACCTGAGTTTGTGAGTCTATGAGATGGACATTTTGCAAATATAGTGCCAAATCATTATTAAAATAAAATAAAGATATAACCAGTTGATATTAATTGATATAAAATGCTGATGCTGCATGGAGGGAGATGAAATTCAGTTGCTATATTGCTATCCTTATCGGTTGAACAAGTAGCATTATTGCGACTGATGTTTTATCGACCCGTCGGCTCATGCAAGCAGTTTAATCGGGTAAGGATCGGTGGAGCGATGCGCGGCTTTTCTGATTGCTTTGAGTCGTAATATCCATACGCTGCTGTTCATACAGGGTTGCAAATTTGCGACAATATAATAACCGACAATCCGCCATATACCTTGTTAAGCTTAAAATTCAGGATATTATAAATAAATTCGGCGCTGGCATGTTAAATGCTTAATGACAAGAGCCAGGAGGCTCCGGTTGTAGAGAGGGGCCTAAAGACGGCGCTGGTCCAGGTTCAGGGGGCCGGTAAAGAAAATACTACGAATAAATCAGGCAAGGAGTAAATGATGATTATCAGTATAGCAAGCGGAAAGGGCGGTACGGGCAAGACAACGATCGCCACGAACCTGGCCGTTTCTCTTGGGGGCGATGTTCAACTTTTGGACTGCGACGTGGAGGAGCCCAATGCTTACCTCTTCATCCGACCCGAAATTCATGAAACCGTGATCATTAACACCCCGGTTCCCGAAGTGGATATGAAAAAGTGCAATCTTTGTGGCAAGTGTCGGGATATCTGCCAGTTCAAGGCGATTGTCATCATGAGCAAAACCGTCCTGCCTTTCCCTGAACTCTGCCATAGTTGCGGCGGCTGCATGCGCGTCTGCCCTGAAAATGCCATCACGGAGACGGGTCGCGAAATCGGCGTCATCGAACGGAGCGGCAGAAACGGGCTGGAATTTGTTCATGGGAAACTGCGGGTCGGCGAGGCCATGTCTCCCCCTTTGATTCGAAAAGTACGAGAATACGCAAGGCCCGGCGCCCTGACCATTATCGATGCCCCTCCCGGAACGTCGTGCCCAGTTATCGCCGCCATGAAAGGGGCGGACTTTGTTCTTCTGGTAACCGAACCTACGCCTTTCGGTCTCCACGACCTCAAACTTGCCGTGGGGGCCGTTAAAATCCTCGATATTCCCTGCGGACTGGTTATCAACCGCTCGGACATGGGCGATGACCGCGTCAGAGGGTATGCAGAAGGCCTGGGAATGCCCATTTTGATGGAGATCCCTTTTGATCGAAAAATCGCTGAGGCCTATTCGCAGGGCGAAATGCTTGTGGAAGTGATGCCGGAATGGAAAGAAAGATTCCTGAATCTGCACCATCGGATTGCAGAAATCCTCTCTCAAACACCAACTCAGAATAATCCCGAGGAATCAAGGAAAAGAGACGTCTCATGAAAGAACTGATCGTTATCAGCGGAAAAGGCGGAACCGGTAAAACAAGCCTGCTGGCCGCTTTTGCTTCCCTGGCTAAGGGGATGGTGCTTTGTGACGCGGATGTGGACGCAGCGGACCTTCATCTGATCATGGATCCCCGGATTGTGGAGCGTCATGATTTTGAGTCCGGCCATACGGCGGTAATCAACCTGGATCAGTGTACGCAATGCGGCTTGTGCCAGGGTAATTGCAAATGGAATGCCATCAGCGAAGCGTTTATTGTGGATCCCATTGCATGCGAGGGATGCGGGGTTTGCTATTATTTTTGCCCGGAGAAGGCCATCGCGTTTCCTCAGGATACATGCGGGGAGTGGTTTATTTCCGATACGCGGTTCGGGCCCATGGCGCATGCAAGACTGGGCATCGCCGAGGAAAATTCGGGCAAGCTTGTCAGCCTGATCAGACGGCAGGGCAAATTGCTTGGCGGAAAGAAAAACCTGGATCTGCTGTTAACGGACGGCCCTCCAGGCATCGGTTGCCCGGTAATCGCCTCCCTTGGCGGAGCCACAGCAGCGCTCATCGTGACAGAGCCCACGATTTCGGGCAGGCACGACATGGAGCGGGTGGCGGAGTTGGCCGCCTTCTTCAGGGTCCCAGCCTTGGTCTGTATCAACAAATATGACCTCAATCCCGAAATGGGACAGGCCATCGAAGCATCTACGAAAGAAAAAAACATGACCGTCCTGGGCCGTATCCCTTTTGATCCGGTCTTTACAAAGGCAATGGTTCAGGGGAAAACGGTTATCGAATATGATCCCCATTCTGATGGCGCGCTTGCGGTCAAAAATATATGGGAAGACCTGGCCCGGCATCTGGGGTTGTAATTCGAACAATTGATTGATTGATGTCGCCCGATAAGGTCGGGAAAGAAAGGAGTGACAAAATGCAAAATGAAGTGATTCAAAAACTCGGCTATGTAGCAGGGGAAATCGTGAAGGGCTATGCCGGAAAATCCACACAGCAAGGACAGGCAACCGGCAGAATATCGGAAAACGTAACGGATCTGATCATTGATCAGGTTATCAATGCTCTCGGCGGCGGTAGAAAAGCCGGCCAGGGTAGTGGTAGTGGTAGTGGAAAAGGTGGTGGCAGAGGTGGAAAGGGTTGCGGCGGTGGTGGTGGAAAGGGTGGCGGCGGTGGCGGTGGACGCGGAACCGGTTGCAGCGGTGCTTGATGCGGATAGCGACATGTGTATTTCATGTTACGCCTGATTGCCAGTAAGGGCGACCGGCCGGTCGCCCCTACATCACCTGTCATGTCGGGATTCGGGTTCTCCCATCCCTTGACGGCAGGGAAAGACCCAGCCGCTTCATCTTTCGGAACAGGGTACTCTTGTGGATACCGAGCGAGCAGGCTGCAGCCAGACGGTTAAAATCCGCTTGCTCCAGGGCGTTTCGAATAACTTCGGCCTCCATCAGGTCCCTGGATGTCTGCATATCGGCGTGACATATCCTTGTCATGTAACGGGCCGACAGTTCTTCCGGTAAATGTTCGATAGCAATGACACCCTCGTTGCACAGGATAAAGGCGCGTTCGATTGCATTTTCCAGCTCGCGGATGTTTCCCGGCCAGTCATGGGCCATCAGCAGGGAAATCGCTTCGGGGGCGATCCCCCGGATGGTTTTTTGCTGAAGCCGGTTGAACCGGGCGATAAATTGCTCCACCAGCAGTGGAATATCTTCCTTTCGCCGACGAAGCGGTGGCAGTTCGACACGGATGACATTCACGCGATAATACAAGTCCTCACGGAATACATGCTGGCGCACCAGTTCGGACAGATCCTTGTTGGTCGCAACAATTATTCTTGCGTTGGTGGTTTCGGATTGGGTTGCCCCCAGGGGTTCATAGGTTCGGTCCTGAAGCACCCGCAACAGTCGTACCTGAAACGCCGGGCTCACTTCAGCGATTTCATCCAGAAAAAGGGTTCCATTTTTGGCCATCGCAAAACGCCCCGGCTTGTCCTTTCCCGCACCTGTAAAGGCCCCTGCCTTATATCCGAAGAGTTCGGATTCCAGAAGGGTATCCGGCAAAGCGCCGCAATTGACGGCAATAAAGGGATTTTTGCTTTGGGGACTCAATGCGTGAATCGTTTTCGCCACCAGTTCCTTGCCGGTTCCGGTTTCGCCTAAAATCAGCACGGTACTGGGGCTGGCTGCGATGGCGGGGAGAACGTGAAAACACCTCTGCATCAGGGGACTGCGACTTGACATATCCCCGATATGAAAGCGCCCCTCCAGCTCCTGGCGCAGGGCTTCGACTTCGCTCAGATCCCGGAAAGTCTCCGCTCCGCCGATAATCTGTCCCTGACCATCCCGAAGGACTGCGGTGGAAACGCTGACCGGAATGCGGGTGCCTTCCGCGTCAATAATGTAACCGGATTGGCCGATGATCGCTTTGCGGTTTTTCAGGGTCCGCCGCAGTGCGCATTCGATTTCGCACATGCTGGAGCGGAACACTTCCGAGCAGAACCGGCCGATGGCTTCGCTGCGTGAAGTTTTGGTAATCTTCTCGGCCGCCCGATTAAACGAAGTGATGCGCCACTCCCGGTCCACTGTGAAAACACCATCTGAAATGCTTTCAAGGATGGCTTCGGTCGGTGTAAGCGGGCCGGGCGTTTTTGTCTTTTTAAGAACGTTCATCCTGTTGTATGAAGACTCCTTCTACCGATAAAATCAATAGTTGCTTTCAATAAACGATCTTATGGAATTTGCCGTTTTCGAAAAAAGCGACAAGCGGCCGAAATGTCACTTGAAGATCACCCACAACAGTTTCTTCCTTAAGTTTTTCGTCGGCAGCTCTGACCATGCTCCCCACATTGAAAAAAAAGACGCCTGCAACCAACCAAACGAGTACTTGCTTGATAATCATTTCCGTCCTCTTAAATTCAAAGCTATGACCGGAATCGATGCAAAAAGCTCCAGACTATCGGCTGTGCTGAAATTTTCGCACCCCAAAACCGATCAAACCTGAAAGCACCATTACCATCGCTCCTCCGATGAGGCCTGAAAAAGATGTTCCGGCGCTAACGTTTGGCCATTCTTCCTCTTTACCCTCTTCTGATCTGGCAACTTCACCCCCTTCGTGTGATTTGGCAGTTCCTGTCTTTTCTTCCGCTTTCTTGAAATTATAATCAGGCAAAAAGGCGGTTTTCTTCTGAAGCGCTCCAAGCAATGAATGGAGTCCCTTATCCGGGGCTTCGAGCTCTTCCTTGCCGGAAACGTGAGACATTGACCACTCTAGCCCATCCGGATTGGCAGAAGCAAACCAGGACAGAGCGCCTCCGGTGATGGCGGTAATCACGAGAAGCCCTGCAAGAACATTCTTGAGGGTGAAATACTCCACCGGCTTTGAAGTGGTAACTATTTCCAGGATTTCGGGGCGTGCCTTCCAAACAAAAGTCACCACGGCGGCGGTGACAAACCCCTCAACGATGCCTATGGCCAGGTGGATGGGCTGCATCAAGAGCGCAAAAGTACTGAAAGGCAGCTCTGAGATGCCTGAGAACAGGGTTTCCAGAACGACCCCAAAAGCCCCCATTTGCAGTCCTAAAATTGACGCCGTCATGGCGCCAGCAAAAATGTACCGTTGAGTTGGTTTTTCACCGGCAATCTTTTTATAGATGAGAGGGTATGCGATGAAGCAAGGAAAAAAACCGAGGTTGAATATGTTACACCCCAGCGCCAAAAGGCCACCATCGGCAAAAAATAAAGCCTGAACCGTGAGGACCGACGCCATGGTTAAAAAGGCAGCGTAGGGTCCCATCAATATGGTGAGAATCATGCCTCCCCCGAGGTGGCCGCTCGATCCCGTAGCCGGAATCGTGAAATTGATCATCTGGGCCGCGAATATAAACGCCCCCAGCACCCCCATGAGTGGCACTTTGCTGTCATTGTTGTTTTCTTTGAGCTTCTTTGCGCTACAGGCAATCAGACCCGCAGTAGCTGCCCACATCGTACCGCCCACAACCGGGGAAATCAGTGCGTCTGCCATGTGCATGGAAAAAATCCTCCCACCGGAGGCATACTGCCATCCGTTTACTTAAAGGTTGTGCTAAAATCTATCACCCAGAACAATTTCCAGATGATAATTTCCCCGCCGGAGCGGGCTCTCAAAAAAACAAAAAAGGCCAGACAATGCCTTATAAAAGCAATGTTCTGGCCTTCTTAACCGGATTTTAAATATGTGGATACGATTATTCTTTTTAGATCGAGGGCTTCATGCCCTTTAGCTTGTGTCTTCATACATAAATAGCCATTCTGTGTCAACTTTTTTCTGCCATAGAGCCTTCCCGGTACTGGTTCAGTAGAGTTAAAACCTGAAATCAAAATGATTTCTATCGGCAATCCGCAAACCGTCCCCGCTGGGAAATACGCCCAGGAAGTATTCAGGCATTTCAAGATATGGGAAGGCGTCAGCAATAAACTGGTTCTTGCTGAAAATGTCCGGCAGGTTCTGGACTGTGTGACCAAAAACGAAGTGGATGCCGGTGTGGTTTATGCCACGGATGCCACTGTCCAGGCCGGCAGGATTAAAATTGTGGCGACATCGCCAACAGAAAGCCATAAACCCGTTGTCTATCCGGTTGCAGTAGTGAAAGGCTCGAAAAATGAGACGACGGCAAAAGCTTTCATCGCAATGCTTAAAGCGGATGATGGTATGCGCATTCTTAAGAAATTCGGGTTTGAAAGCGCCCAATAGGCATATCGCTCATGGACAGTTCAACCTTGTTTTCACTCCGGCTTTCCCTTCAGGTGGCGATTACAGCAACGATTCTGATGGTGCTGTTCGGCATTCCCGTTTCCTATTTTCTGGCCAGTAAAAAATTCAGGGGCAGGGAAATCATCGATATGCTCTTGACGCTGCCGCTGGTTTTGCCGCCCACGGTTACCGGCTATTATCTGATTATCCTTTTCGGCCGCAGCGGATATATCGGAAAGATTCTCTATCAGTGGACCTATTGTCCTGCCAATGGCCAGAAAAGGAATCCTGGCCGGCGTCATCCTGTCTTTTGCCCGCGCGCTTTTCCTCCGGCTATGAACAATAAGAATAATGCGGTTCAGATTATAGCCGAATTGAATTTGACAGTTTTCTTCCCTTCATATAATTGTTGAGCCACTCCGCAAATCGATAAGCAGGCCTGCATGTTATCCGGAGCCCACACCGATCGACTATACGTTGAACGGCCATAAACCGAGCTTTTATAACCCTCCCCGGCTTTCTCCCATAGGGCGATGGGTTAAAGGAAAACGCAGTTTTGTGACCGTGCAACGTATATCTCCTTGAAAATTTGAAAGTGAAAAGGAAAGACAGATGAAACTTTTCGGCAGAAAGAAGACGCTTACCGGGCTGGCGCGGACTTGCGGCTGAGCGGCGAAAATCGGTCCGACGGCTCTGTCGGATGCACTCAAAGGGTTCCCCTTGCCGACGGACCCCAACCTTCTCGTAGGCTTTGAGTCCAGCGACGATGCCGCGGTCTACCGCCTCAACGCCGATCTGGCGGTCATATCCACCGTCGATTTCATTACGCCGCCGGTGGACGACCCTGTCTGGTTTGGACGCATCGCCGCCGCCAATTCCCTCTCCGATGTTTACGCCATGGGAGGACGCCCCCTTACGGCGCTGAATCTGGTGATGTATCCCATGAAGAAGCTTGGGCCCGACATGCTGAGGGAAATTCTGCGCGGCGGCCATGAAAAAATCACGGAGGCCGGCGCCTCTCTGGCCGGCGGTCATTCTGTAGATGACGAGGAACCCAAATATGGTCTGTCCGTTACCGGAATCGTATCGCCGGATCGTATCCTGACCAACACGGGGGTTCGGCCCGGAGATGCCCTTATCCTCACCAAACCTCTGGGAACCGGGGTTCTTTTCAATGCCAACCGGTCCGGTAAACTGCCATGGAAAGAACTGGAAGCCATCCTTCCCGAAGTTGCGGCGCTGAACCACACCGCGCTTAAGACGGCCCTGAGTTTTGACGTTCATGGCTGTACGGATATCACTGGTTTCGGTATCTTAGGCCACTCACTGGAAATGGCCCGTGGCAGCGGTGTGCAGATCGATCTGGTTTATGCGGATCTGCTTTTTTACGCTAATGCGGCAGACATGTACAGCAAGGGGGAAACCACCGGAAGCAACGCGGCAAACCGAAAACTGGTCGAAGCCCATCTGGAGGTCAAGGCCAGATTGTCCACAGCGCAAAAAGAGCTTCTTTTCGACCCGCAAACATCAGGAGGGCTGCTGTTATCCGTTCCGGCCGCCCAGGCCCGGCAACTGGTGGATGCACTTCGAACAGCCGGAGTTACACACGCCAATCTGATAGGAACGGCGTTGGAAACGTCACTGGCAGGCATCCGGGTGGTCTGATGGGCTGCGTCATCCACTCATCTTTTTTCTGAACCCGGCGTGATATGGCTCATATTGATCACGATTTCTTTTTTGCCGATCAGCCCCAAATCATGCCTGGCAACGGCCTCGATATAGGCAGTATCTTTCTTTAACCGTTCTATTTCATGATAGAGCTGCAGATTTTTCCGCTTGAGTTCGGCATGGGTGACGATGATAGCCTGGCGTTCGGTTTTCATCAATTGGAGGTCGGAAATACCGTTATCACCCACAATGATCAGAAAAAAAGTAAACACGATCGCCATGACCGCAAAAACCATAACGATGCTTTGTCCGGCGCTGGGAAGGTTGTCTGAAAATTTCATGCTATTTTCTATGACACAGTTCGGGCGATTCCGTCAAGATTTCATGAAATGGTTTCCTCCGGCAGCAGATAGATCAGCGCGATCGTCAGTACCGGTAGAACGGCGATTACATTCAGCACCGGTGCAATCGAGAACATATCCGCCAGTTTTCCCGTGATCGGTGTCAGAACGCCGCCGGTTCCCAGCGCAAACCCCATCATCAGGCTGGATGCCATGGATTTGCCCTTCGGCGCCAGTTTCTGGGCCAGGGCGACCCCAAGCGGGAGTGTGGCCAGTGCGAAGCTGCCGGTAATGAAGGTGTTCAGATAAAGCCAGTTCCCAGGCACATTCAGCATCAGATATATGGCAGGCGTTGTCAGCAGATGTGCGCCGTAAAACACCGGCTTGAAACCGATGCGATCCGAAAGGTGTCCGGCTATCAGCCCGCTGAACGCACCGGCAATGGTGAACAGGGATACGATCCCGCCGATGGAAATCAGAGAATATCCTTGTCTGGCGTAATGAACCGGAAGATAGGTCAGCAGCGACTGACTGACAAACGCCCGGGACGCCATGATGAGCCAGATCAGCAGGATCGGCTTCCAGACCGACCCGAACACTTCACGGATGGACCCGATCAGCCCGAAATCCTTCAATCCTTCGCATTTCGGCGCCGGAACCGTAACGTACAGATAAACCAACGTCACCAGCCCCGGAATCATGGTGACGGGCATGGATGTCAACCCATACGTGGCTACAAACCAGGTGATGAACATCGGGCCGACGCCGAATGCCAGGGTTCCTCCCATATTGAACACCGACAGGGAAAATCCGATATTGCGGCCGGAATACGTGGATATCATGCCGGCCACCGACGGATGAAACATGGAAGAGCCAATGGAGCCGCAGGCAACCAGTACTATCAGTATCCAGAAGGTCGGCGCAATTCCCATCAGGGAGGTCAGGGTAATGACCAGAAAAGGGCCGCCCAGTATGAATATCCGCGTTTTATAACGATCTGCGATATATCCGATAGGCGGCTGTACAACAAAAGCCAGGAAGCGGCTGATTCCGGTGATGATGCCCACCTGGGTCAGGGTGAGTCCGAAATGGTCTACAAACACCGGCATCAGGGGGTTGATGAATGAGCTGTAAAAATCGCCTGTAAAATGAACCAATGTCAGGGCAAAAATCATTTTCAGGTTATTGTTTACAGATATGATGTTCATGGAACCGCACATATGAGATCATTGTTATTTTGCATTCGCTTATCCTGTCGATGGGATCGATGTCTCCGGCAAACACACATGGTATGCAGGAAGCTTTTGACTTTTTTCGTTTTCAGATTATCATACCCTACGATTATATCAAGACGGAAAGGAACAACGAGTTACCATGAACTGCATTGACGCCATCGAAGGAAGTTTCAAGTGTCTGGTTAACCGGTTTTATCAAGCTTATCTGGATGAAAGCCTGGATGACACGATGTATATCCGCAACATTCGCTCCGTGATCGAAGGCCTGGACGATTTTATTTCACACAACAAAGAGCTTCAGTTGATCGATGCGAAGATCCTGCGAAATGTTATTTACGGTTATGCCAGAGACAAGTGGCTGAAAAGCATTCGAGAGCCGGCCGGCAAGGAAACTTCACCGGTCGGAAAAAATGTCGGCTCGGATCCGGATGAATATCACTTGTATTACTTTGATTATATTTACCATAATGGCATGTATCCACGGTAATCACCGCCTGTGCGTCGTATCTTATCTGCTGCCATCCCATCCCCCACCCAGAGCCTTGTAGAGAGCCACCAGATTGGTGGAGACAGTACGCGTGCTTTGCACCAGGGCGTCTTCCGATGTATAGAGAGACCGCTGGGCGATGATTACGTTCAAATAATCGCTCTGGCCATGCCTGTAAAGCTCGGTTGAAAGAAATACCGCTTTGCGGTTGGCGGCCACGGCGGTTGAAAGCGCCTGATAATGTTCCCACTCCTTGATGGAGGCAATCAATGCATTATCGACTTCCTGAAGCGCAGTCAGCACGGTCTGCTGATAAAAAATCAACGACTGCTCCTGAAGCGCTTTGTTCAGTTCGATATTGGACAGGGTTTTACCGGTATTGAAAATCTGCCAGTTAACCGAAGGGCCAAAGGACCAGAAACGATTGGACCAGTTCAGCCAGGAATCGATGGCATTGCCTTGAAACCCTGCCGAACCGAACAGGGTGAATTTTGGAAACAGATCTGCAGTCGCTACACCGATGCGGGCGGTTGCCGCATGAATCCGGGCCTCGGCGCTGCGGATGTCTGGACGCCGCCGGAGAAGCTCTGAAGGAATGCCCACAGGAACTGCCGGCGGGGCTGCCGGAATCGGGGATGGGAGAGTCAATTCCGGCAGCAGGGCCCCGGGCTCCCGCGCGATCAAGAGGCTGAGACTGTAAATGGTCTGGTGGGCCGAAGACTCCAAGAGCGGTATCTGGGCTGCGGTGCTTGCCGCCAGAGCATCGGCGTTTACCGTATCCAGCGCACTGGACAAACCGGCCTGATATTTTTTTCGCGTCAGCTCGGCATTGTGCTGTTGGGCCGATAGATTGTTGCGGGCAATAAGAATCTGCTGCTGAAAACCACGAAGGGTGATGTAATTGATCGCGGTTTCTGCGGCCAGTGTTACCATTACGCTGTTTTGATCTTCCTCGGCCGATAGAAGATCGGCGTCCGCAGCTTCCACGCCGCGCCGGACACCTCCGAAAATATCCAGCTCCCAGGCAGCGTCAAAGCCCGTCTGATAGAGGTTTGCGATCACTCCGTCGGATGTAGCGGATTGACTTCCCAGCGTTCCTCCCATCGGCGTCTGGCTGCGCTGAAACGAACCCCCGGCATTGACCACCGGCCCCAGCCCGGAAACCGAAATCCCCCTGACCGCCCGGGCCTGACGGATACGGGATTGGGCCAGTTTTAAATCCAGATTCGACGCCATGGCTCTTTCCACCAGAGAGACCAGAACCGGATCATCGAAAGCCGTCCACCAACCAACCATGTCTGAAACCGTCGCGGGAACAGTCTCTGGAACCGGACTGGCCCACGTATCCGGAACAGGCATTTCGAGGGGCTGATAGTCGGGACCGACAGCGCAGCCGGCCCCTGCCATCAAGCAAACCATCAGAACCAGACATGCACGAACCCGCATGAATGATCCGCCATGAACTATACCCATCATACCGTCACTCCTTACAGCGCTTATTGCCGATTTCTCATTCATAGCGCAAGGCTTCGATCGGGTCGAGCCGGGATGCCCGCCATGCCGGATAATACCCAAAAATGATGCCCACAGCCGCAGAAACAAGCACCGCCGCGGCAATTGCACCCGGAGAATTTTCAACCGGCCAGTTTAGAAACAGCCGGACCAGTTGAGATCCGCCGTGTCCCAGCAGAATGCCCGCTCCGCCGCCGACCAGACACAGAACAACCGATTCCACCAGAAACTGCCTGAGAATATCCCGCGCTCTGGCCCCGACCGCCATCCGCAGACCAATCTCGCGGGTTCTTTCGGTAACCGACACCAGCATGATGTTCATGATCCCGACACCGCCGACCAGAAGGGAAATCAAGGCCACGCAGAGCAGGAGATTGGTCATCAGCTTCGTAGTGGACGAAAGGGTTTTGGTCATTTCAGTCATGTCGCGGATGGTGAAATCTTCTGCTTCGTCTTGGCGGATTCGGTGTCTTTCGCGAAGAGTTGCCGTAATCTGCTCGATCGCCTCGGGAATTTCTTCCGAGGTTGCCGCTGCCGTCAGTATCTGATCGATATTGGTGAATCGTACCGGCATGGGATTGTCTGCCGCCTGAATCTCCGATTTTACCGGATACAGGCTCTGCTGGCTTCCGGGATAGAGCTTGCTGAGTGTATTCACCGTTGAAGATGTTTCCGATGTACTGCTGCTCTGGTTGGTCATGGTCAAGGTAGAACCGGATATTCGATATTTGATGGTGGTCCACGGCGCTATCAGGATGTCATCCTGGTCTGACCCCATCATGTTGGCGCCTTTGGCTCCGAGTACACCGACCACCCGAAAGGAAACATTCTTGATACGGATTTCCTTGCCGACAGGCGATTCGCCCTGAAAAAGCTCGCGGACAAGGGTCTGGCCCAGCATGCAGACTTTGTTGGCATTCAGCACATCGCGGTCGCTGAAAACTTCCCCTTCGGATAAATCCATCCAATCCCGCACCTCCAGAAAAGAGGGGGTTGTGCCGGCAATCGCTGAAGGCACCCAGTTCCGGTTGCCATAAACCACCTGGGTCCGTGCCCGGACCATGGGAGCGGCGCTGGAAACAGATGGGCATTCCCGTAAAATGGCTTCATAGTCTTGAGGGGTCAGGGTCATGACACTGCCGGAACCGAAACTGACCCCGCCGCTGGCTGCCGTACCGGGCAAAATCAGAATGGTGTTGGCGCCCATGCTGGCAATGGATTTCTTGATTGCCGAAGACGAACCATTTCCGATTTCCATCATGGCAATCACGGCTCCAACGCCGATGACGATGCCGAGTGTTGTCAGCAACGCCCGCATGGGATTTCGCCGGAGCGCCTGAAGTGCGGTTCGGACGGTTCGATGAATTGTCATGAAATGTCTCCGGAATCAGAAATCCTGCCTGCGATAACAGCTTGGGGTTTCTGTTCGATCCGGTATCCGACATCATCGACGATGACTCCGTCGCTGATTCGGATGATCCGGTCGGCATGCTGGGCAACCATCGGATCATGGGTAACCAGAATGATCGTAATGCCGTCTTCGCGGTTCAATTCCTGAAACATCCGCAGCACTTCGCTGCTGGTGTTCGAATCCAGGTTGCCGGTCGGTTCGTCTGCAAAGAGGACTGGCGGGCGATTGATCAGGGCCCTGGCGATTGCCACCCGCTGCTGCTGGCCTCCGGAAAGCTGGGAAGGCTCGTGATCGAGCCTGTCGTCCAGACCTACGCGGCCAAGCATTTCGCGGCCCCGGCGACGTGCTTCTCTATCGGATATGGTATCGGTCGCATAGGACAGCGGCATGATGACATTCTCGAGCGCACTGGCCCGGGCAAGGAGATTGAAACTCTGAAATACAAAGCCCATGCTGCGGTTTCGCAAATTGGCCCGGTCATCTGCAGAGAACCGGCCGACCTCTTTCTGGTTCAACCAGTATTCTCCGGATGTGGGTCGATCCAGACATCCGAGGATATTCATCAGCGTGCTTTTCCCGGAACCGGACGTGCCCATCAGGGCCACAAGCTCGCCTGCGGCTATCTGCAAGGATACGCCTTTCAGCACCGGCACCCGCATATTGCCGATATGGTAGGTCTTGAATATCTGTTTGAGTTCGATGAGTGCCATAACGGGTTATCGTCCGCCGCCGCGGCCTCTTCCAAACTGCGGGATAAAGGGATTGGCGGTTCCGGCCGGGCCGGTTGACGGAGCCTGCAATCCCGTCACCACTTCCATGCCTTCCTTGAGACCCTCTCCCTTTACCGCAGTCATGGTTCCATCACTGAGCCCAGCTTTCACGCGCAGGGGCTCCACAAAATCTCCCCGGCGAATCCAAAGTGTCGCGCGCTTGCGGCCATCCGGATACGTTTTTTCGGGTTTTGCCGCGGCTTTCTGCTCCGCTTCCCGAGTGCCTTTGGCGCCCGACGCATCCACCGCCTGGCGAAACTCGGGGGCTATTCGATCCACCGGCGGGGTCCACCTGAGCGCAGCATTGGGAGACAGCAGAACGTCATCGATGCGATCGATTTCAAATTGCACATTGGCGGTCAGATAGGGCAGGAGCCGGCCGTTTGAATTGTCTGTAATGACTTCAACAATATATGTGATCACGTTCTGGCTCATGGAAGCGTTCAGCCGAACTTTGCCAACTTCTCCGCGATACGTTTCTCCGGGAAAGGCATCCACTGTGAAACTGACCGGCAGACCGGGCCGAATTTTGCCGATATCGGCTTCGTTGACAGCCACCCAGACCTGCATCCGCCTGAGGTCTTTGGCGATCAGAAACAGGCTGGGCGCATTGAGGCTCGACACAACTGTTTGACCGATATTGACCCGGCGGTCGATGATCACCCCTTTGACCGGTGACTTGATCGTACAGTAACCCAGATTCCGCCGCGCACGCCGGAGCAATGCCTCGGACTGGGAAACCGCGGCCCTGGCCTGCGCGATTGCAGCCCTGCCCACGGCAACATTGGCCCGGGCCGTTTCATAACCCGCCTGGTAAGCATCGAAACTGGTAACGGCCAGGGCTTCAGACGGGCCAAGCTTCTGCGCCCGTTCCCAGTCTCGCTGCGCCAGAACAAACTTGGCCTTGAGCTGCTCGATATCGGCCTCGGCACGGGCCAGAGCCGCCTTGTTGATTTCAACCTGGGCAGCAGCCTGGGCTGCATCGGCTGCAAAGAGCGAGTCGTCGATCTGGGCCAGAATGGTGCCGACTTCGACGACAGATCCGTAATCAATAGGCTTTCCTGCCTTGTCCTGGCCGAATTTCAGAATTTGTCCGGCAATCTGCGCACCGATATCGATCACTTCCTCCGGCTCGACCGTTCCGGTGGCGCTGATGGACACCAGCAGATCACCGCGCGTGACCGCTGCAGTTCGATAGGAGATGGTCTGTTCATTTCCTTTACGCAGATACAGTACAACGGCTGCAACGACAAGTCCCAGTACAATGACCGTCATTACGGTTTTCTTATGCTTCATGGCTCAACTTACTCCAAAGAATTATTCGATGATCGTTTATTACAGCCATTTCTTTTTTCGGAAATAGCCCAGCATGGTAACAATCATGGCGATCATCACACCCCAGACCATGGCATATCCCCATCTCCATTTAAGTTCCGGCATGTAATCGAAATTCATGCCATATACCCCGGCAATGAAGGTAATGGGAATAAAGATTGTGGCGATGATGGTCAGCACCTTCATCACCTCGTTCATGCGGTTGCTGACGCTGGATAGATAGATTTCCAGAAGGCTGGAGGCCAGTTCCCGATAATTCTCCAGCGTGTCCACCACCTGAATGATGTGATCATACAGATCGCGGATATAAAACTGCGTTTTCTGCTGGATCAGGCCGGTTTCATTGCGAAGCATCGTGCTGATGACTTCGCGCAGGGGCCATACCATTTTTTTTAAAAGCAGCAGCTCCCGGCGCAGTCGGTGCATTCGCGGCAGGGTTTGCTGGGCATGGTCAGTCAGCAGCTCATCCTCCAGCGCCTCGATCCGCTCGCCGACCGCCTCGAGTACGGAAAAATAATGATCCACCACAGTATCCATCAGGGCATAGAGCAGATAATCGGGCCCCAAGCTCCGAATGCGGCCCAGGGCGCTGCGCAGACGGATTCGTACAGGTTCAAAAATATCGGAGGGGCCTTCCTGTAAAGAGATGAGATAATTTTTTCCCAGGATAAAACTGAGCTGCTCTGCGGTGGATGTCTCATCCCCATCGCTCAAGGTGAACGCTTTCATGACGACAAAGAGCCCGTCTTCCAGCTCTTCCATTTTGGGCCGCTGATGTGTGTTGAGGATATCTTCGAGAAAAAGATGATGAATGCCATAGCATTGGCCAAGAGATTCGATAATGCCGGGGTTGTGCAGTCCGCCGACATGAATCCAGGTGGTGGATGGCAGCTCCCGGCAGGAAAGGCAGTCTTCGATGCAGTCTGCCTGTTTTTCTTCAAACCGGTCTTTGTCATAATTGCTGACCGTCAGCGCCACCGCATCGGTCTTCTGCTCTCCGACAAAAATCAACGCACCCGGGGGAAGCCCCAGTTTTTCCGAACGGTCGCGAACAGCTCCGATGGTCATGTTACATCCATCATACATTTTCGATCGATAAAATTCCGGATCAGATTTCCAGCAGGACCAGACAGGTCACAGACTCTCTTTATGAACACGAATTACGATCGATAACGTAGTTCAAATGGGGAACATTGTCAATCTTGACTGAATTCTTTGCCCCCTGAATGGATTGCTCTGCACATACTGATAATGATCGCGATTTTTTTGTTGTTGTATCGCCAGATGGTCTCTTATGCCCGTATCACGGTAATGGCCCTGCCGGCTTGTGTCATGGCGGACTCCGTAAATGTCCGCTCATGAATCCGGGGCTGACCGCTTCTGCGGTCGAAGATCACCAGCCAGCCGATATTCAGAAACAACCCCCCCAAATATCCGTCGATCTGCTTCAGGCCGCTGGATAAGGGGTCCGGCTCGCCGTCCCGCCAGACTTTCAGCTCAATTGCAAGCGTTACGTCCCCATACCGGATGCAGACATCCATCCGGCCGCTGCCAATGGCATATTCCCGGTCGATGGTGCCACCGCCATTGACCACCCGGTGCATGAACGCCATCAGCACCAGGTGTGGTGCAATTTCATGGTAGGGCGCACTGCGCAGGAGGGGCTCCCCATGCTGACGCCAGAACAGAAGAAACGACGCCAGCAGGGCTTGGGTATCCAGGCTGCCGTCGGGTTTCAGCCAGGTCGGTGAAATATGCGGCAACGAATCCTGTGGTGCTCCGGCCAGTACCCGGGGGATCACCTCCCGGTATATCGGATTGGCAATGACCAGGCCGCCGGCGCCTTCCCGCCGGATCAGCCCCAGATCGATCACGTACTGGCGGTCGTCATCCGTGCCTTCGGTAATGATGCCGCCGGCCAGCATGGGCTCCACCACCCGCCG
>CAJBLH010000154.1 GCA_903953895.1 uncultured Desulfobacteraceae bacterium
AGTCAGCTCTAAGTCTTGACTGCTTTTAATGTTGGATTTGCCTATCTTTAATCATGTGACGGGTCGTTTCATTCATTTTAACCACATCTTATTTCAATTTGTTTAAATAGCATTGATATCATTTGAACTTCTATCGACTGATCTTACTACAAATTAATATATGAATTTAATTCAAGCTTCACCTCCCTTCACCATCTTCTGTTATTGTATCTGAGTTGATACAGAAGCGATGTTTTAAGTCACTTCATCCATTACAACACTCTGATTTTGAGACATCGCGTCTTCAATTCGATATGTTACATTGGTCATATCTATATTTATATTGTCATGAATTTGTGCTACCTCTGATCTATACATCCCTATAACAGCTCCATTGATGATTCGCTGTTATATGTCCAACAATGACTGGGTTTATAGTACGAGATAAACATTGAATTGACTCAAACAGAAATATCAAAGTAAGCGTTACAGCGCATTGAATTGATTTAAGTGGCGGGCCTAAGCTCTCGTTCCCGTAGTAGAATATCGCGGATTCTCGGCCCAGGTGCCGCCCTCTTTTTACCTCGCCTTAAACCTGTGGAAGATGTATTCGGCGAGTCCATTCACAACTTGCATATCGTTTAAATAATCTTTAATTTCATATATTACAGATAGTGCTTCGTACATTTCCAGTATCAGCTTTTTTCTGTTGCTCTTCGATAAAAGAAAATCTCTAAGCATTTCAGGCGTTTCACTGTGATTGAAATAGGCCTTTGCTGTTTCCGTTTCGGAATAATAATTATGTTGAGCTAGCAGATGCTGTTTTTCCTGGCCGTACTCCATTGACCTAATGTCAGATAGCGATCGTCCTTTACAATGCGGACAATCACAGATCATAGACAGGATCTTCTCTTGAGTGTATTTCTTCTCAACGAGTTGCACTGTTTTCATACTTCCAAATGCTCTAAACAATCCTTTTAGGCTTGAAAATAACCAGTTATGTGAGTCGTACGAAACCTCTTCAAAAAAATGGCGAGCGGTAAAAGCGCTGATTGCCATTGCCGGCATATTTGATCCGGCCAGAATGTGAATTCTTTTGGCTCCATAACCCTTCAGCAGCAGCATTAACGCCAGCATTTTATTCCAGGTGAGAGCTCTTGTTGCCAAACAAAACCCTTCAAATGTAAGTTTATTCAACTCCTTAATAATTCGATGCAAATGGTCGATGTTGTAGCCCTGAAAGGCGAAATATAATTGGACGTTCGGGCAATATTTTTGCCGTAGATCTGAGGCTTCTCGTGCCCGGATAAGATTGTGATAGGTTACCTTCAAAAAGCTTAGTTCTTCATCGCCGTGGTCAGCATGTGACGACTTGAGTAAATTTGGAACCGGCAGATCGGGTACGATCAATACGTTTGGTTTCAGTACCATAGCGGAATGGATGGCATGAACCGCCGTAAGATTCATTGACACTTTTTTTGGATATATTTCTCTCGAATTATCACAAATCACTCGTTCGCCGTTTTGCATCTTCCTGAAAAATGTGAACATTCCATTATCTATGAAGATTTTTTCAGCCCCAGATGCTGTTATAAGTTTCCGAATTGAATTTATCGTTGTGGTGGTTCCACAGGACGCCACACTCACCAGAATCGAGTGTGGCGCCGGTGAAGGCATCAGGTTTATACTCCCGCCGCTACAGACGGGCAGGAAGATGCCCATTCAAAATTTTCCGATAAAGTTGTAGTCCCGAAATGGGAAGTGTTTGCTTTGGACACCAGGCTCAGTAATGCACTGATTTCAGCAATAGCGGTCCGAAATACTTCTTTCAGATGCTCATAGTCCGGCATTTCCTGACTAGCTTTGATCAGCACATTTCCAATTATCCATGTTTTTTCGTAGATAGTTGGAAATAAACCCTGAACGCCTCCCTGGTTATAGCTAAGTTGGAAGTTCGGTAGTGAAAAATTCTCGCTTGCGATGTCCTTCACATCCTTATCAATTACCTTGTCCTGGGCATTTTCAGCGCCAGAATCAGCTTTTTCAGCAGCGCCAGAATCACTGTCAGCATCACCTTTTCCAGCAGCTTCATCTGCAGCGTCAGCATCACTGTCATCATCTGCATCAGCGTCTGCATCATCTTTTTCAGCATCTTCATCGGCATCTTCAGAATCAGCTTTTTCATCATCGGCTTTGTCAGAATCAGCTTCTTCATCAGCGGCATCAGCAACTTCTTCATCAGCGCCAGAATCAGGATCGTTTTCACTATCATCATCCGAAAAATCCTGACCTTTTTGGCTATCACCGCCAACACCTGCGTCTTCCTGGTCCTGCTGCGGAGCGGCTTTTATCTGTTCCGGTTTTTTCTGTTCACTGGGTGACTCAGCTTCGCCGTCTTTGTTTCCCTCCACCTCTACTGGGGAAGCTGCAATCCTATCAGATTGATGCGTGTGAGCTTGTGGTGTCGTTTTATTCGCTTCGGATGCAACATATTTCTTCCACCATTTTATAACTTGTCTGCTGGCTTCATCTGTCATTTCATCATCGCTTTTGTCAGCGAAAGAAACCATTAAACTGTTTTTCTTAGCTTGAATGTCGAAAAAAAATTTTCGAGGTGCTTTATTTATAGCAAGTTCTTCCAGACAACTATCAGTGAGATGTTTGGCAGCAGAAATATATTTTCGAACAGTTTCCGGTGATTTTCCAAGTCGGACTGCTAAAAAATTTGTCATCGACTCCGAGACTTCAAATGCTGCACCACGCCTTGCACCTCCATGGCCAGAGAACTTATTGCCATCGGCAGAATTCTTATTTATCCATCCTGAAATACTCCTCACGATTTCGCCATACGACGCTGATCCGCCAGTCGGTTTGACGTAAAGATTGATTTTTTCAAGTGCGATTGATTCATCCGAATTGTCAGCAAGTGTGAAAATTTCACACCTGATATTTTCAAGTGGTTCCGGAACCTCTTGAAAATATTTATTCCCACCGATGAGTATGTATTCGTCATCCCTTTCGACCACAATCGGAATTGGGTAATCGTAAGGGCTGATAAAATCTTGAATCATATTGCATGGCTTTATCTGTTTCGGATCGATTTCTTCGATCCTGACGCCTGTAATGTTAGGTGTTACCGGATTGGGTATTTCCGGTGGACAGGTAAATATTTTTGTAAATGAATTGTCTTCGGTATTCATACTATTTCCCTCCTGATTTTAACGTGTGTGGTAAAATGAGGTTGCCACTACTGACACCCTTCTTTGATGAATTAATCTGCATTCCGAAAGTTAACTTCACAATCCTATTAGCATTAGTTATGCCATATGTAGTACTTATTATAACTACCTGATATATTTCAATTTATCATTAATACGTATTTTTGTATGATTCATAAATATGTATTAATGCTTATTTATAGAATGCATATTTGCATATTTGCATATTATAAATTCATATAATTGTTTTCCGTGCGGTCGGGCAAGGTCGCGTGTTTTAGCGGGTGTGAAGCCCGCCCCGGAAGGAATAGCCGTCCACCGGGTAGCGAGTTCTTGGACAAGAGGGGGTGACCTTTTGAGTTAAGCGTAGAACAGCGAGCCGGCAGGCCGTAAGCTGTAAAGCTGAAGTGATAGAGCCTCGAAATAATTATTCACAGGAAAGATGACGCTGTGGAACTTGCGGAAATCAATAAGAAACCAGCGCAAAGTGGCGAGTTGCTGGATTTTCCCCGGGGTCTGAGAGCATGGCATGTCGGATATAGCGAACACGTGGTAACCCGGGAGACCCTGATATCTCTTGCAAGGAGGCGAGTATGCCGGACGACTGATAATAAAGGGAGAAAGGCAAACAGATTCAGGGAGTCGGATGGCGCCGTAGTACCGGGGAAGGTGGGTAATGCTACTGGAGGAAAGGGCGCCACATCAGTATGACCGTTGACAAGGAGACACGTGCTGTGCACAGCAACAGAGAGAGCGTGGAAACGAAATTGCAGCAGATAAAAAAGGTGATTTTGATTATCTTCAGGTGAATGTACTGATGAGGAGCCGTGTGCGTAAATAGTGTCTGAACGAAAACCCCATATTTGTGAGCTACTCTATCTCGCTACCCAGGGTATGACCGTTTATTTTGCTAAAAGAGAGTCGAATTATATTAAAAAAACAATATTCAGAATTTAATCA
>CAJBLH010000155.1 GCA_903953895.1 uncultured Desulfobacteraceae bacterium
CGCTAGATAAAGGATGGCCCGCGGGTAAGACAAATTCCTGAGAGTGAAGAAGTTCTGCTTCAGTATTACCACAAATGGAACAAGCTCGTACGGTACTTTTGTTCATTCCGTTATAGCACCTTTTTGCCTTTACCAGAATGCGCTTCCCAGATAAATATTTTGAAACATGAGTCGCAATTTAATAAAATGTTTGAAGCCATTTTTAAATTTAACGGCATTCCAACCAACCGAACCATTTTAATGTTTTTTGAATGGCAACCGCAAGCGGGATATGCTGCTGCAAGCCAAGTTCCAATCTGGCCTTTTCCGTGTCGGGAACATGGTGATTCGGGGCAACTCCGGAAATATCATGATTTAAAATTGAAACGTGCAGCGGCGGGTTCGATGCTTCAGCAAATGCCTCTGCCATCTGTCGAATCGATACCGGCAATTCAGAGCCCACATTGTATGGTTTGCATGCGTCGCCGATAAACAGTATCCGCCACAGCCATATAACAAGATCGGCCATGTAAAGATAGGTGCGTACCGATTTTCCATCCCCTTTTACGGTAATGCTGCGTTCGGATAACGCATCCAGAATAAAATCACTGACTGCAAAGCGCCCATTGAGCGGCAGATAGGGGCCAATAAATGAAAAACATCGGGCAATTTTTGCTTCGAAATCATATTCCTGCGCATAAAGTACACTTAATGATTCCATCATCCTCCGGACATGATGATAGGTGCGTGCGCTGTCGGTCGGGTCAAAAGAACCCAAAAAATCTTCCGGTATCTTTTTCATCTGATCCGGCGCCTTTCCATACACGGCGCCCGTGCTGATCAACAGCATTTTCCCGATGTTCGCACCGGCGCAAAAATCCAGAACTCGTCTGGTACCGGTCAGCATTTCATTGGCCAAAGAAAAATTGCCCGGTTTATTACCTGCGGGCTGTTGATAAACGGCGCCATGTATCAGGTGTGAAAACCGGCCCGGCGGGTAATCGAAATCCTGGACATCGCCTTTATGCAACCGTATCGCCGGATGGTGGTAAAGATGCGGCGCCTTTTTTTCAAACGCCTGCGGATTTCTTGACAAGACAAGGGATGAAGCATCCAACTTCAGTCTATCATTGGCCCACACAAAGCTTTCCAGCAGCCAGCAACCGAAAAAGCCCGTGCCGCCGGTGATGAAAATCCGCTGACCCCGCATTTCTTCCCACAGATCGCGGGTGTGCGTCAAGATATGATTCAGGTCATCGGCAAGGGGGTTGGGAACGACATTCGTCATGTTTCACCACAAATACAAACTCACCATGAACATGCATTAACTCCGGAAATCTACCGGCATCATTGTGGAAATGTTGCCCACGTACCAATGATGATAATTTCGACGTAGGGGCAACCCCCCGAGGCTGTCTAAACTCCGTAAGCGCCATTTTTGCAGGGTCAGTTCGTTTTCCGTTTTTTCAACTTCTTCAGATAAGCCTCAATTATTTCTGGATCAAGACCTTTCAGTCTCGTCTCCGGATCAAGACCTTTCAGTCTTATCTCAGGATCAAGGCCTTTCAGTCTCATCTCCGGATCCAGACCTTTCAGTCTCATCTCAGGATCAAGGCCTTTCAGTCTCATCTCCGGATCCAGCTCGCCCAGATGCGCTATGATAAAATCTTTTTTGAACTGTTCCATTGTATATGACATGGCAATTTCCCCTATTGAATATTGTTGCAACAACTGATTGATAACTGTCGAGACATCTTTCTGCTGCCAGTGATAGTGATCCAACGCATATTTCACCTTCTCTGCGTTAAAACTGAAAAACCCCAATACCGCATTTCGCTGTTCCGTCGGTATTTCACTCAATACGATGATGCGAATCTTTCGATTCAACACCAAAAGGTCATAGACACCTGGATTGGCCTCAGTTACCCCTTGCAAAGAAAGAATCGATTGCGGACGACGCGTGCAGACCGCATACAAACGAATTTCATCCGCCTCTACCTGGTCTTTTCCAAATATCTTGCGGTAGTTCACATAATGGCCAATCAGCTCTTCAATTGCCCATGCATTCAGCGTTTCTTGCCTGGATTTATAGCTCAGCAAATTGTGCTGAGACAGATTGTCAAACCCATCACAAATCACGGAAATTTCCGCTTCCCCGCTTCTTCGCTCCACAATCACCACATCCCAACGCTGACGCTTCTGGGAAAGGTCTTTCTCCAACTCCACATCAAAACCACGGTTCGACAGATAATCCATCAGCATCAGACCAAACAGCCGATGCCAGTTGAC
>CAJBLH010000156.1 GCA_903953895.1 uncultured Desulfobacteraceae bacterium
GCGAATATCAGAAATTTTCAGCATCACATGGGCACAGGTGGATCGAAATCAGGGAATCGTCAGACTCGAGGTAGGAGAAACCAAAAATAACGATGGTCGTACCGTGTATCTTGACGATGAATTGAAAGATGTCTTTAATCAACAGTGGGAACTTCGTAAGGCAAAAGGTGTCCTGATTCCGTATGTTTTTCCCAATCAACTTGGGACAGGTCCAATAAAGGATATCCGCAGATCATGGTTCAAATCTCTTGAAAAAGCAGGCTTACAAAGGAGATTATTTCATGATCTCAGAAGAACCGCTGTCAGGAATATGGTTAGCTCAGGAATACCTGAAAGGGTCGCCATGATGATATCAGGACACAAAACCCGATCTGTCTTTGACCGGTACAACATCGTGAACCAAACGGATTTGAAAGAAGCCGCGAAAAGGCAAGAAGAATACCTGGAAAATCAGATGGGCACAATTTTGGGCACAATCACCAAAATCAACGAAAAAAGGGCTATCCGAAATGATGGATAACCCCTTGATTTTATGTGGTGCCGGAGGTCGGAATCGAACCGACATGCCCTTGCGAGCGGAGGATTTTGAGTCCTCTGCGTCTACCAGTTTCACCACTCCGGCTTTGTACATGGCATATATGCAACTTTCAGGGTCTTGTCAATAAAATTACAGATAAAGCGAAATATTGTATAGCCGGATCGATGGGCTTTATCACGAATCCTTTGACCCCCATGGCACTGGCGCCGCTCACCATCTCCATCGAAGAATCCGGAACAGTGCAAAGGCTTGTCATCGCCATCTTCCAGCAGCGACAAATACACATAAAAGGCGGTTCCTTTGCCGACCTTGCTGTAAACCCGGTATCAACATGGTTTATCGCCTGCCAGCATTTTGTCTGCGAACAGGATCAGCTCATCGGGTGTTTGCGGGTGGTGTCGTATCAATGACGCTGCGCCGATACTCACGGCAACGGTTACAGAGCTGCTGTTATCAAGAAAAGGCGTTGTCCTGCACCATTCCAGGATGGTTTTGCCTAAAGCCAGCGTTTTTTCCAGTCCGGTTGCAGGCAAAAGAAAGATAAACCGTGCCCCGCCGTACCGGAAACCCATATCTGTGGCGGAGATCATTTTTAACAGGCAGGCTGCAAATTGCTTTAGCACGAAGTCTCCAAAATCATAGCCATACTCCTCGTTGATTTGCTTAAAATGATCCAGATCGATGATAAGACATGACAGATCGCGCCCGCAACGCTTGCACTGCTCAAACTGCTGTTCCATGGAATACGACAGAAACCGCCGGTTGTACAGCTCGGTGACATCGTCCATGATCGAAAGCTGTCGCAATTGTGTTTCCACTTCCTTTTGTTGTTCGAGCGCCTGTTCTAGTTTTTCATTTTTTTCCTGCAGTTCACGAACAAGGGCAATGCGGTCTTTTCGAAGCAGATAATAGTCGATGGCATCCTGAAGCGCCTGTTTCAATTCTTCCATTTGCGCAGGCTTGATGATAAATCGAAATATCTCTCCGGAGTTGATGCAGGGCAGCAATTGGCCAATCTGAAGATAGCCGCTGAGCGCCATCCGAACCGTATCCGGATAGAGTTCCTTGACCTGTCTAAGCAGGGATAGCCCATCCATTTTCGGCATTCTCATATCGGTTACAAGGACCTGAATCGGTGTTTTTGCCATCACTTCCAATGCTTCCACCCCGTTTTCGGCAAAATGCAGTGAATAATGCTCCTTATACAACAGGCGGCCGATAGCGCGCAGTATGACAGGCTCATCATCTACAAACAGTATATGGATATCTTTCATCTGCCAACCTTTATCTGTTGTTTGTTCAATACCATGGGTCAATCACCCGACGGATCCAATCCGTCCGGAAACACTTTTTCAAGCAGATAGAAATCCACGGCATCCCGGATGGCTTGTTTGAAAGGTTCCGGCTCCAGCGGTTTTTGAATGAAACGGAAGACATCACCGCTGTCGATGGCATCGACAATCTCCTCCCGATCCGTTGTGGCGCTCAGGATAAGCCGTTTGGTGTCAGGATAGCGAACTTTCACCACATTTAGAAGAGTCAATCCATCCATTTCAGGCATCCGCAGATCGCTGACAATAATTGCCACCGGCTGAGAGGCCATCATTTCAAGTGCTTTGTCTCCACTTTCGGCAAAAATTATGCTGAAAGGTTCCTTACGCAAAAAACGGCGCAGGGAACTGAGTACATCCGATTCATCATCCACAAAAAGAACAACTATGTCTGAAACAGATTTCATGCATGACCTCGTCAACAGATAACGGGTGGGGTTTTGGTTACAAATTTTTGGAAATGCGGATCGAAAAAATCGTTCCGCCGGATTCAGGACAATGCACGGACAATGCCCCCTGATGTTTTTCCACAATGATACCATAGCAGATGCTCAGCCCCAGTCCTGTACCCTGACCGGGCGGTTTGGTTGTAAAAAACGGCTCGAATATCCGGTTCCGGATATCGGCCGGCACTCCGGGGCCATTATCTGCAATCTCGCAGAATACATCAGTTTCATCCTGCCAGGTCCGGATGGTGATCTGTCCCCTTTCCGGCCGACTCAGCGATTTAATGGCCTGGGCACTGTTGACGATCAGATTGAGGAACACCTGGTTGAGTTGTTCGGGCAGACAGCGGATCTCCGGCAGGTCTCCAAGATCCGTCGTGACATCTGCGATATATTTGTATTCATTTCTGGCGATCACCAGAGTATCTTCAATGCCGGTATTGATATTGAACTTCGTGAATTCGCCGGTTCGATCCACATGAGAAAAATCGCGCATGCTCTGAACGATCCGGGCGATACGTTCGAAACCGCGGCGGGATTCCTTGAAAAGTTCCGGTGTGTCATTCAGGATGAAATCGAGATGCAGCTCAGTTTCTTTGTCATGAACCACTTTCGATTCCGGCAGGATCGGATTCATGTTGTCTGTGGCGGCCGCCAGTTTTTGATATGCCCGGAGTACATCGACGATATCCTCGAAATATTCGGATAGGGTGACAAAATTCAGGAAAACAAAATTGAGGGGGTTGTTCAGCTCATGGGCAATACCCGCAGCCAGTTGTCCGACTGATGCCATCTTTTCCTGAGTGGCCATCTGTGCATGGAGTATCTCCAGTTCCCGAGTCCGCTTCTGAATCCGATGTTCGAGCGTTTCGTTGGCCTGACGCAAGCCTTCTTCAGCCTGAATATGGGCGGTGACATCCCAATTGGTGCCGATCATGTGCAAGGGCTGGCCGGAGTCATCACATTGAACCAGAGCCAGTGCCCGGATGTTTCGAATGGTTCCATCCGGCTGGATGATACGGAATCCGGTATCAAAATCCTTTTCACCCGCCAGGGCAAGTCGGATTTCTGAATCGAATCGCTGCCGGTCTTCCGGGTGGACATCCGTGGACCATTCTTCGTAAACCCCGCAGAACTGATCCGGGCTGACGCCATAGAGGCGAAACATCTGTTCGTCCCATAACAATCTGTTGTTGATGACATCGTAATCCCAGATGCCGACGCCACCCGCCTGAACGGCCAGCATCAGTCGAGCGGTCACCTGATGTAACGATTGCATGCTTTCATTGAGTTCGGCAGTACGTGCATCCACTTTCATTTCCAGTGTCCTGGCCAGATTCTGGATCTCTTTGTTCTTGCGCAGAATCACAGCCGTTCGACCCGTCATGCCCATCATCAGAATTTGGAGCAGGGCCACGAACAACAGTCCCGCAACACCCACAATCCAAGCCATCCACGGACGGTGTTGCTGCTGGTAACCGGCGGTGGTGTAGACCGATAACCGCCAGTCACGATCACCCATGCGCAGGCCAGTTTCCCACTGGGCGGGATGCGCCGATATCATATCATCTGCGCCCTGAACAGTGGATCGATAGAGCATGCGCCTGCCATCGGGAGCCTGTATATCGGTCAGTTGAAAAACCAGCCCGTCCGGCACGTAGTATCGGGTTGCGATGTCGATCGTCTCATCAATCTTGATCACTGCCACGGCAAAGCCAAACAGCCGTAACGAGTCGTCGGCGCCAGCCGTGATCGAATCGGTGACCGGCAAGAGCGCCAGTAACCCGACCCGCTTTTTCTGTTCCTGCACCAACTGGATGGGTGCAGTCACAGCCATGCTGTTCGATCTTCGGGCCTGTTCGATGGCGGCGCGGCGGATCGGTTCGGAATTGATATCGTAGCCGACAGCCTGCTGATTGTTGGCGATAGGCACGATATAGCGGACCGTGACGTACTCGGATCTGGCGGCGGCGCGGACCAGGCCCGAACTGCTGTCGCGTTCAGTGATCTGAAACGGACCCAACGGCGACAGGCCGGTCATCATGCGTTCAAATGCGGGCCGCTGGTCATCGGTGACCAGGTCGTTGTAACTCAGCGCGAAAATATCGGGGTTATCCCGCAGGGTAATCAGGGTGAACAGCTCAAACTGCCTGAAGCTGAAATCCGGGGTGGCCTCAACGAAATGGCTCAGCGATGAAAGCACTTCACGGTGCGTGACCAGGCGATCCCTGATCCGCTTGGCGATGATTTCGCCATCGTCCTGAAGCCGGCTTTCCAGCGACTGTTTTTCCCAGTGGGCCGTACTGTAAAAAGCCAGCCATACCAGCAGCATGGTCAACAGCGTGGGGGCGAGGATGCGTCGCCGACGGTCGCGCCACAGGACATTCGATCTGTTGAGCATGCACAATGTCAGCGGTGCGAATACGAGTATCCCTATGGCGTCACCGATATACCAGTTCCACCAGGTGAAAAGAAATTCGGCCTTTTCGATGATGCCGGCGGCATAAAGCGCAGTTACGCCGACCGTTGGGGACAGTACGGCCGGCAGAATTCCGCCTAGCATCAAAAATGCGAATGTGTCCTGCTCCCGCTCCATATCATACCATGTCAATCCCTGCCAGCGGATCACCAGGCAGCTTCCTGCCCATGCCTGTATGGTGGCGCCCGTGGCCACCGCCACTGCAACAGCCGCTTCGGTCGGGTTCAGCTTGCCGGTCAGCCAGGCGTGAGACAGATTCAGCAGTACCGATCCGAGCCAGACACCCGACACCCCTTTTCGTTTAAACATGAGTACGCAAGCCAGCGCCAGGCCGGCGGCCGGAAACACCGGGCTGGCATAACCCGGGGGAATCGCCAGTTTGAGGCCGACAGCGCCCAGCAGGGCATAGGCCAAAGTCATAAACAGCACTAAGCGTGTGGTATATCCAGCTTTTGATATGGTTTCAGTCAGTTGTTTCATCGTTTTATCCCAATATGCCTTGCAGGTAACCTATAACGCGTAACAAGTCGTACTCCTGGTTGGTTCAAAGATTTCTAGGAATCGTAATGGAAAAAACCGTTCCACCGGTTTCGGGACAATGCACCGTCAAGGCTCCCTGATGTTTTTCCACAATGATGTCGTAGCAGATGCTCAACCCCAGTCCAGTACCTTGACCCGGTGGTTTGGTAGAAAAAAACGGCTCAAAAATCCGGGTCTGGATTTCGGTTGGAATTCCAGTACCGTTGTCGGCGATATCACAGTAAACATGCGCTTGATCATGCCAAGTTCGGATCATGATCCGCCCTTTCTCCGATCGGTTCTGCGTTTTCATGGCATGGGCGCTGTTAACAATCATGTTCAGGAAAACCTGGTTGAGTTGCTCGGGCAGGCAGCGGATCTCCGGCAGGTCCCCCAGATCCGTCGTGACATCGGCAATATATTTATATTCGTTTCTGGCAATCACCAGCGTGTCTTCGACGCAGGCATTGATATTGAAAAGCAAGAATTCCCCTGTTCGATTCATATGAGAGAAATCACGCATACTCTGGATGATCCGAGCAATTCGCTCGAAACCACGGCGGGATTCTCTGAAAAGAGCCGGTGTGTCGTTCAGAATGAAATCAATCTGTATCTCGGCTTCCTTGGCGCGGACCGCTTCCGATTCCGGCACGAAAGGGTGCATGGTTTCCATGCGGACCATCAGATTTCGATACGACTGAAGCATGTCGACCATGTCATCGAAATATTCGGACAGGGTGACAAAATTCAGGGAAACGAAATTGAGGGGATTGTTCAGCTCATGGGCAATACCCGCAGCCAGTTGCCCGACAGACGCCATTTTTTCCTGAATGACCATCTGTGAGTGGACTCTATCGAGTTCCCGGCTGCGTTCCTGAACCCGCTGCTCCAGCGTATCATGGGCCAGACGCAATTCTTCTTCGACCTGTTTGCGGTCGGTGATGTCGGCATGTGTTCCCAGCATGCGCACCGGCTTGCCTTCCTCGCTCCATCTCACCACTTTTCCCCGGTCATGTACCCATATCCAGTGCCCGGCCTTGTGCCGCATCCGGCATTCATAGTCATAATACTCCATTTCTCCGGAAAAATGCTTCTCGATCAGTGTTTCAGACAGGGCCAGATCATCCGGATGCGCCAGATTCAACCAGGTTTGGATAGAAACAGGAGAGAGTTCCTCCAGTGAATATCCGACAATATCAGCCCATCGCTCGTTGAAAACGGTTTCGCCGGTCTGTACGTTCCAGTCCCACAATCCAATGTTGGTGCCCTCGATGACGAGTTCCAGCCGTTCGTGCTGTTCCGCCAGATCCATCTCCATCTTTTTGTGGGCCGTAATATCTCGGCTTACGCCGATCAATCCGATAATCTCACCCTGCCCCGAATAATAAGGGGTTTTTTTGGTTTCCAGCAGGATTTGACTACCATCCGGAAATTGGACCCACTGTTCAAACTGCATTGTCTTTTTATTTTCAAAAACAGCCTGATCCTGTTTGATATTCAAGGATGTACTTTCTTCATCGAAAAGATTGCTGCTTTTTTTTCCGATAATGTCGGACTCTTTCGATCCGGAAAAGAGTTCATAGGCAGGGTTGACACCAAGGTAAGCCGAATTCAGATCTTTGTAAAAAACCAGATCCGGTATGGCGGCAATCAGACTTCGGAGCAAGTTTTTTTCTTTGGAAAGGGATTTCTCGGCTTGCTGCCGGTGATCAATTTCACGTGATAGATGTTCATTGGTATGTATGATTTCAGCCTGTTTTTTGGCGGATTCACTCAGCCTGGCAGCCAGTACCCGGGCCCGGGTGACATAATGGATCGTGACAAAAAAAATTCCGATGACGGTCGTACTGATCAACCCCAATGTGATCAGAAGATTCACCGGCCCGAGCGTATCCACAATCTGCCGGCGCTCGATGATATGAAACAGGCGGATGTCCATTCCTTCCAGGCCGGTGGCGACAACTATCAGATTTTTGTTGCTTTCCGTATCCACCCATTCAAAAAACCAGGGCGCATCGGGATCCTGTTGAATCGAAGCCACCCGGTCGTTTGTCGCCAGCATCTTTTGGATATCGGCAACCGGTATCGTATGCCGCCAATCTCCTGTTATCAGGCCGCTCCGTCCCGAAACCAGGATGATCCTGTCCATCGAACCGGATATTGATTCCTCGACCGATCTTCTGGTCTTCAGGAATCGATCGTGAATCACATTCAGGGACACCCAGCCGGCAACAAATCCGACAATATTACCTTGTTGAAGAACCGGCGCTGAAATAAGCAGAAAAGTCGGATCGACTCGGTCGATCGAGATTCCGACAGTAATGGGTGCTGTTTCCGAAAAGGTCTGCACGTCGAAATTTTGTATCGGATAGGAAGATGCGGCGACATGTTCAGTCAGGATTTCCCCGTCCACCGAAAACAGTGCAATCCGGGAATAAACAATGCCTGTTTTAAAGAGAAAACTCTCATTCAACTGCTTGAATTGTAGAGATATATTAGAAAGGCTTCCCTTCAGGCCATATTGCATGGACATACCCAAAGCCTTATTGATGAAATATGCTTCCGTTGTACTGCTGATTGCCAGCTTCTGCACATCGTTCCTGCGCTCCAAAATGAAATAATCCACCGCACGCGCCAGCCCGACAATATCCTCCTGCAGCCGGATCATGGCCGATTTCTGTAAGTCCTGCTGACTCTGGTATGTAACCCACAGCAGATAGACAACAAATCCGATCAGCAGTAATGCCGCAACTCCGGAAGCCCACCAGGTTCTTCTCAGGAAGTTCCGGTCAGCAGACAGGGCGGGGGATTGATTTTTATCTGACAAGTCCATAACGGTCACTGCAAAGAAAGGTTCTCTCGGAATTAAAGACCATGGTGCAAAGGTCTCTCAATTTCAGGAGACATGAAGGTTCAAGGGGTTGAGAGATTCCGGATTTATAAACCATACTGCCTGATCCGCCGATATAATGTGGCTTCGCTGATGCTCAGCAGTTTGGCGGCACTGCGGCGGCTGCCGGATGTTTGATCCAATGCGCTGCGGATAGCCAATTTTTCATAGTCGGCCAGACTGCCGCTTTCAGCGGCTGTTTCATCCAATTCATACAATGATTGTGGCAGGCCCGACAGATCGGTCGGCATGATGATATCGGTGACCGAAAGCGCCATGGCGCACTGGATGATATTGGACAGCTCCCGCACGTTGCCCGGCCAATCGTAACTGCGCAACATGAAGGCGGTTTTGTTGGAAAGCACTTTTGTCTCCCCTTTTAACGAGAGTTTTTCGATAAAATGGTAGGCCAAAGGAATGATATCATCGCTGCGTTCCCGCAGCGGCGGTAAATGCAGAGTGATTGCACTCAGCCTGTAGTAGAGATCCTGTCTGAAAGCGCCAATGGCGACGGCCTCGACCAGATTTCGATTGGTAGCGGCGACAATCCGGATATCCACCGGAATCGATCGTATGGAACCCACCGGGCGGACCGTTCGCTCCTGTATCGTTCGCAGCAGCTTGACCTGCATGCTCAGAGACAATTCACCCACCTCATCCAGGAATAGGGTTCCTTTGTCGGCGGATCGGATCAACCCGAGGGTGGACTGCTCGGCCCCGGTAAAAGCACCTTTACTGTGGCCGAAAAGCTCACTTTCTATCACAGTTTCATTGATGGCGGCACAGTCCACGGGGATAAACACTCCGGATTTTCTGGAACTGTGAGCATGAATGGCCAGAGCCACCAGTTCCTTGCCGGTGCCGCTTCTCCCCTGAATTAAAATTGAGGCATCGGAAGGGCCGAGCCGGGCGATCATTCCCTTGAGCTTCAGCATGGGGGGCGATTCTCCGATCAATTCATCAAACTGAAAATCACCCGCCAGTTGTTCACGTAAATAGCTGCTTTCATGATCGATCTGCCATGATTGATAGACATGGGCGATTTTCTCCTCCAGCAAATCCGGAGACGCCGATTTTTCGACGAAATCCGTGGCGCCCGATTTGATGGCGGTTACCGCATCTTGCACACCGCCTTGCCCCGTCAGCATGATCACTTTTATATCCCGTTTCATTTCAAGGATTTCATCCAATACATCAAGACCGTTCATGCCCGGCATTTTTAAATCTAGCAATATCAGATCCACATGGTTTTGATTCAGGCAGTCGAGAGCATTCATGCCGTCTTCTGCGAACAGCAGGTGGTACGGGCTTCTGGCGAAAAACCGCTTCATGGCCAGACGGATATCCTCTTCATCATCAACGATCAACAACGTAAACGGATTCGTGTTTTCCATCATCCAGAATAACTTACCTACCTGTTTATTTCAGTGAAAATACTTACCCAACGTTGGAAAAGGAGAGCAAAAATGGAGCAAATTCATGCATAGATAGCGTCGGAAGCCCAAGGCAATGGCTGTTTGCCTTGAAAATGATGCCCTGACCGCATTTAAAACAGCTATCAATTTATATTCATAATAGCCAATTTCTTAATTTGTTTCAATCATTGATCACAAAATTAAGAAAAGAGGACGCATAGCTGACTCGGTAAATCCAAAAATGCATGTCGGATTTTATCTACACGGACTTTCCGTTAAGATGATAGTTATGATGTCATTTCAGACACCAGCAAAAATCCTGGAACTGATCAGAATCTGCGCCTGAAAAAACACATGAATTATTATCTTGACAACAGTGTTTTTTTTTCTGACAATGAAACATCAGGTGCAGATTGAACTGCATAATTGGGAATCCCGTGAAAACCGGGAGCGGTCCCGCCTCTGTAATCAGGAACGAACGCTGCAACATGCCACTGCAAGAAAACTTGTGGGAAGGCGCAGTCAGTAGGATGATCTGAAAGCCAGAAGACCTGCCTGATCATGAATGGCCGAATTCTGCGGTAACAGATGACGGCGGTGGATTATTTCCACTGGCAAAGAAACGGGTGCAGCCCTTCAGATTCTTTTGAATTTGAAGGGCTTTTTTATTTAGGAATCAACATGGCTACAGCCCACCCGTCACCTGTAAGAAAAAGTATTCTTCTGGTCGCTTTCGGTACCCGCACCCCGCAGGCTTTGGCTGCCTATCAGCTTATTGAAAGCACGGTTCAGGCAGTTTTTCCGGATATTCCGCTACGATGGGCGTTTACCTCTGCTGTCATTCGAAAAAATCTGTCCTCCGCTGGTCAGCCTGTGGATTCTGTGGAAATGGCCCTGGCCCGAATGATGGGGGAAGGGGTCAGCCATGTGGCGGTTCAAGCGCTTCATGTCATTGCGGGAAAAGAGTACCATGATCTTGCGGCCAATTGCCGACTTTTCAGCCGGATGCATGGCGGGTTCCGGCAGGTGATGATGGGGTTGCCGCTCCTCGGTACTGATGAAGACATCGAAAACGTCGCTGCCGCTCTGATTTCTGCAATCCCATCCGATAGAAAACCGGAGGACGCCGTCATTTTTATGGGTCACGGTTCCCCCCATCCGGCAAATGCCTGCTATACGGCGCTGATGTATCATCTGAGACAGTCGGATGCCAGCATCTTTGTGGGAACGATAAGCGGCAAGCCCGGTATCGTCGACATCTGCGCCGGGCTTCGGAAACAGAAAATCACTTCGGCCTATCTTCTGCCCTGCCTGGCGGTTGTCGGCAATCACACGACCGAGGACATGGCCGGAAACAAGGAAGGTTCGTGGAAATCCATCCTTGAAACACACGGCATTTCCTGCAAGCCGATTTTAAAGGGCCTTGCCGAAATCGATATCATCGTCGATATATGGGTGGAACATCTGAAAACAAGTATAGGCGAGTTTTCATGAATCGCATTTCCCGCACCCTCTCCGAGGGGATAGTCTGGCAACTTCTGGTGCTTTTCCTGATGCTTGCCGCGCTGGTGGTGATCTCCAGCGGCCTGGGGTATATGCGAATTTCATTTTCAGATGTACTGCGGATAGTTCTGGCCAAGCTGCTGGGGATGGATTCGCTTCTGGATGGGGTCAATTCACTTTTTCCGGTTGTGATCACCGATGTCCGACTCCCCCGGATTCTCACAGCCGCCTCGGTGGGAGCAGGATTGGCCCTTTCGGGCGTTGTATTTCAGGGAATTCTGCTGAATCCGCTGGCCGATCCCTACACGCTAGGAGTATCCGCCGGAGCCGCCCTGGGCGCATCCTTTGCTTTATGGCTGAATATCGGCATCTGGGGGATATGGTCTGTTCCGCTGTTTGCATTTATCGGTTCCGGCCTGACCCTGCTTGCGGTCATTTACCTGGCATCTTCGAGCGCGGGGCTGTCTTCCAACAACCTGATCCTGTCTGGCATCATCGTATCGGCCATTCTGTCCGCCGGCGTCAGTTTTATCAAGTATATGGTCGATGAACAAGTCAGTGTGATCATTTTCTGGCTTATGGGCAGTTTCGGCTCCAAAACCTGGACCGATGTCTGGCTGACCGTTGGCGCCCTTACGACAGGGGTATGCGTCTGCGGCTATTTTTCCAGAGAACTGAACGTCATGGCGCTTGGATCACGAACCGCGGCATCCCTGGGTGTCGATACCCGCAAAGTCCGGATGATTCTTCTGATCACCGCCTCGCTGGTCTCAGCCGTCTGTGTCTCGGTATCAGGTATTATCGGATTCGTGGGGTTGCTGGTGCCCCACATCATGCGGACCCTGACCGGACCGGACAATCAGCGGCTGATCCTGGTCTCTTTGTTTGCCGGTGCGATTCTGCTGCTGGGGACAGACACCATCACCCGGGCCGTGCTGCCCCACGAAATTCCCATCGGAGTGCTGACCGCGCTCACCGGCGGGCCCTTTTTTTGCTATATCTATCGGAAACGGCAGACAGGAGGCATCCATGACGATTGAGATGCGGACTCTCTCCTTCGGCTACGGCAGCCACAAGGCTGTCAGCGATGTTTCCCTGAAACTGAATTCCGGCCTGTTCTACGGAATCCTGGGCCCAAACGGATGCGGCAAAACAACGCTGGTGGATCTGCTGATCCGGCACCGCATTCCGGATGAAGGCAGCATCGCCTATCAGGGCAAGCCACTGACGCAGTACACCAGAAAGCAGATCTCCCGCAGGTTTGCACTGGTCCCCCAGCAGTATGCGGTCAATTTTCCGTTTACGTCGCGTCAGATCGTCATGATGGGCCGATACCCGCACCTGGGCCGGTTTGCTTTTCCGGACACGGAAGATTACCGGCAGGTGGATGAAATCATGGAGCAGACCGGTACCCGCGCATTTGAAAACAGGTTCATCTCGGAGCTGAGCGGGGGAGAACGGCAGCGGGTGATCTTCGCCAGAGCCCTGGTTCAGAATACGCCGGTGCTGATTCTGGATGAAGCCACCTCCAATCTGGATATATCTCATGCGATTTCGCTGTTCAGCCTGGCGTTCGAAAGGGTGGTCCGGGAAGGAAAAACAGTGATAGCGGTCATGCAGGATATCAACCTGGCCGCGTTGTTCTGTCAGTACCTGATTCTGATGAAAAACGGCCGGGTGGTCCAGCACGGCCCCACCGATCAGGTGCTGACCGAAACCACGATTCAATCGGTGTTTCAGGTCAAAGCCAAAGTTTATGAAGATCCGTATGCCAACGCCAGACAGGTCGTGTTCAGTCGGAGTTCACATGTATAAAAAGGAGGCTGGGGGGGCTACCGAAACGTTGATACCGGCCTTTATTTTCATGGGCTGGATGTTGGTTTTTTCGCCTTTTTTAGGTGTAAGCGCAGCAATCGCCGGCGCACTTACCGATGATATGGGTCGTAAAATCACTGTTACAGCCCCGTTCACCCGGATCATTTCCCTGTATCCCGGGCATACGGAAAATTTGTTTGCACTGGGGCTCGACTCCGAAATCATCGGCGTATCCTCCAGCGAAACCTATCCGGAAACAGCGCTGAGCAAACCGGCTTTTTCTTATCACGACGATCTGGAGAAATTTCTGGCGGCCCGACCGACCCTGGTGCTGATTCGGCCCATGATCGACCGGGGATATGCCAGGCTGATGTCCGGCCTCGAGAAAAATGGGATCACAGTGGTGTCCCTGCAGCCTGGAAATCTGGATGAAATTTATAGCTACTGGCAAATGCTCGGCGCCCTGACCGGCAAAGAATTGGAATCGGCCCGGCTTGTCGCCGATTTCAAGAAATCACTTGAAGCCATTCGTCAACACGTTCAGAAAATCAGTCCCAAGAAAAAAGTGTATTTCGAGGCCATTCATGATCGCATGAAAACATTTTCGCCGGACTCCATGGCCATTTTTGCCGTCGAGACGGCAGGCGGAATCAACATCGCAGGGGATGCCGAACCCGTCCGGGGCACCAATATCGCCGCATACGGAAAAGAAAGAATTCTCTTTCATGCCGCCGAAATAGATGTCTTTCTGGCCCAATCCGGCCCCATGAATCGTGTCTCTGTCGATGTGATCCGCAACGAGCCGGGTTTCTCCGCGATCAAAGCAGTTCAGACTCAACAGATTTATCTGATCGATGAAGTGCTGGTTTCAAGACCGACTGTCAGGCTTCTTGAAGGCATTCGAACCATTTCCGGGATTCTCTATCCGGATATATAAGGGGACCGGGGTTTTTACTGCCCCCTGACACCTGCCCCCTTTTTTGTAGGAGATATCCAATTAAAGGAATCGTCATTGCAGGAACCCAGAGCGGGTCCGGAAAAACCACGCTCACCCTGGCCATTCTGGCGGCGTTGAAGCGCCGGGGATTGCGGGTGGTGTCGTTCAAAGTCGGCCCGGATTTTATCGATCCGGGCCACCATACCCGGATCACGGGTATGGCCTGCCGCAACCTCGATGGTTGGATGCTTTCAGAATCCTGCAACCGGGGCATTTTCAGCCGCCATACGGAATCTGCGGATATAGCGGTGGTTGAAGGCGTCATGGGGCTTTTTGACGGGTATGACGGAAAAAGCGAGGCGGGATCGACCGCACAGATGGCCAAATGGCTGAATCTTCCGGTGCTTCTGACGGTCAATGCCAAAAGTATGGCCCGAAGTGCGGCTGCCGTAGTCTATGGTTTCGAAAATTTTGATCCTGCTCTGCGATTCGCCGGGGTCATATTCAACCAACTGGGCAGCAGCCGGCATCTGACATACCTGAAGGATGCGCTTTCAGACACTGTTCGCATGCCCTGTCTGGGAGGGTTGTTCAGGAATTCAGACATTGCCATTCCGGAAAGGCATCTCGGGCTGGTGACGCATCAGGATCATCTTTTGTCGGTTGATGCGGTCAATCGTCTGGCCGATTTCATAGAATCTTCGGTGGATATGAATGCACTGCTGGCAAGCTTTTCAGATATCCCGGCCGGTCCGCAAGCGATGCCTTCTTCCCGACTGCCGCAATCCGGTGGGATCAGAATCGGGGTAGCTATGGATTCAGCATTCTGTTTTTATTATCCGGACAATCTGGATGCCTTGACCCTGGCAGGCGCGGAACTGATACCATTTTCTCCGATTGCAGATTCGCAATTGCCTGAAAACATCTCTGGCATTTATTTGGGCGGCGGTTATCCGGAACTGCATGCGGAAAAGCTGGCGGAAAATTCAGCGCTGCAATCCCGGATTCTGGCGTTCAGCCTGAAAGGAATGCCCATTTATGCGGAATGCGGCGGACTCATGTATCTTTGCCGGGAGCTGACGGATTTAAACGGCCGGATATATCCCATGACCGGATGTTTTACATTCGCCACCCGGATGCTGGATCGTCTGAAAACCCTGGGATATCGGGAAATTTCGCTGAAAACCGATACGGTTCTGGGCCTGGCGGGATCGATGATCCGCGGCCATGAATTTCATTATTCGGAAATCATTCCCCCGGCGGAATCAACGAAGGTATATACGGTAACCTCCCGATCCGGCGAAGCCCATGTCGAGGAAGGATTTCACATCAACAACACCCTTGGCAGCTATATTCACCTGCATTTCGGCAGTCATCCGGATGCCGCGCCTGCGTTTGTTCAGGCTTGTGTGGCGTACCGGAACAAGAATCAGTAGAATCACCCTAACGACAGGAACATCATGACGCCCAGTGAAATCGAAGTTCAAAGCTTTACCATCATCGACCATGAGGCCGGTCCCCATGCTTTTTCTCCGGATGAATGGCAGATTGTCCGAAGAATGATTCATACTTCGGCGGATTTTGACTACATGAAAACCGTCCGGTTTCATCCGAATGCCATATCGAAGGGGATTCAGGCCATAAAGGAAGGAAAAACCATTATCACCGATACCACCATGGCCAAAAGCGGTATCAACGCCGCAGGACTAGCGGTCCACGGATGCCGCATCATCTGCCTGATTCAGGATGCCGGGGTATGCCGAAGTGCTCAGGTTGCGGGAAATACCCGGGCGGCAGCGGCCGTGGATGCTGTATTGGCGGATATGGCAGGCGGCATCTATGTTGTCGGAAACGCCCCGACCGCCCTCTTGCGTCTGATCGCGTTGATTAAAGAAGGGCTTGCACGGCCGGCCCTGGTCATCGGGCTTCCGGTCGGGTTTGTGAATGCGGCGGAATCCAAGGCCGATCTGATGGCCATGGACTATCCGAGTATCGCCAACATCGGCAGAAAAGGCGGGTCCACGGTTGCGGCCAGCGTGATGAACGCGCTTGTGAAACTGGCAACCGCACCATCGTCTTAAAAATTATGGCCATGATCATCGTTTCTGCCACCCTTCCCTGCGGGAGAAGGTAGCGGAGTTCAAAAGCGTAGATTGTGGCAGATGAAACTTATTCAGATTAAGATATGCATCGGGGGGGATCATATGAAACAAGATTTAGGAACATTATATGGCATTGGTGTGGGTCCCGGAGATCCGGAGCTGCTGACAGTAAAGTCAGCCCGGATTATCTCCGAAGTGGATGTCGTCTTTGCCGCAGCATCCACCAAAAATAATTACAGCCTGGCGGTCAATATCGCCGAACCATATATCCCGAAAGAAACCACCGTTCGGGTGCTGCAGTTTCCGATGTCCAAAAACAAGGAGGAAACCTGCAAAGCCTGGAAAACCCATGCGGAAACCATCATCTCGGTGCTGGAAGAGGGAAAGAATGCGGCGTTTCTGACCCTTGGAGACCCCATGACTTACTCAACCTATGGTTATATTCTGCAAAATATTCAGAACCTCGCCCCCCATGTCCCCATCACGACCATTCCCGGCATCACGTCGTATCAGGCGGCCGCGGCCTGCATTAATACGCCGCTGGTGGAAGGCGAAGAATGTCTGATGGTAGTTTCCGGAGTCAACGGCGGGGATCGTCTGCGCCAGGCGACGATAAAACCGGAAAACGTCGTTTTCATGAAGGCCTATCGGAATATCAAAGACATCAATGCAGCCATCGAAGACGCCAGCGGATACGCCCGGTGCGTCGGGGTCTCCAACTGCAGTCTTCCGGACCAGAAAATTTATCCGGACACCCGGGAATTCAATGACCGCATCCCGGAATACTGGACACTGATCATCGCCAAGCAATCCAGCAACCATGCGTAAAGCCAGGCGGATTCCCTATACGTCCCTTGCGGTTTCCCTGCTGTTTTCCGTAACACTGGTGGTATTCAGTATCCATAGTCTGAACGCCATCAGCCGAGCGCATACTTTCTCCAGGCTGGTCTGGCCGCTGGTTCGATTGATGCTGGCAATCAGCGTGGGACTGGTGGTAGGAGAACTTATTGAAGCCACGGGGTGGACCCGGCGGCTGGCCGTCATCGCCGGTCCGCTGTTTCGATTCGGGCGGTTGGGCAATCGTTGCAGTGTTGCCTTCACCACTGCCTTTATCTCTGGCGTCGCCTCCAACGCCATGCTTCAGGATTACTACAAGGATGAAAAAATCACGCGCAAGCAGCTTTACCTGACGAATCTGGCGAATCAGCTTCCCGCGTTTTTCGCACATCTTCCCACCACATTTTTCATGGTGGTCCCCATTACCCGGTGGGCCGGTACCCTGTATTTCATTCTGACCTTCATTGCCGCCGTACTTCGAATGGCCTGTGTATTGATTTATGGCCATTTTCGGCTGCCAAAGGAAATCATGGCTCCGGATGATGCATCGGCTCCGGTGGTGGCGCCTGCTTCCAGGAATTTCAGAACGATCTGGCAGAATCTGTGGAAAAAGTTCCCCCCCAGACTCGCCAATATGGCGGTTTATGTTATCCCGATTTATGTTGTTGTCTTTATTCTCAATTCCATGAATGTCTTTGATATAACTCGGGACTGGCTGGCCCGGTTCATCACCACATCATTTATTCCCATGGAATCCCTGTCTCTGGTTGTTTTGAGTTTCACGGCCGAGTTTGCCTCCGGATTCGCCGCCGCCGGCGCATTGATGGATGCCGGGGTCATCACCACTCAGCAGACGGTTCTGGCCCTGATCATCGGCAATGTTATCGCAGCGCCCATCCGTACGCTCCGGCATCAACTGCCCTGGTATGTGGGGGTTTTCTCACCCCGTATGGGATTGGAACTGCTGCTCATGGGGCAGGGATTTCGGGTTGTCAGCCTGATCCTGGTGGGCTTTCTGTATTATGTGCTGATATGACATGTAACAACTATAGACCTTCCGAAAAATAATTTCGCTGCGTTATCGGTCGGAGATATACTACAGTATGATCTCCTCCCTGCTGCCTTGCGAAATGAATTTTCTGAAAGTCTTTATTCAAATGAATCGAGGTCGGAAATCAGTAAATTGGGAAAACGCTCAACACAAACAGGAACACTTAAATCCGGCTTTACCACTGGAACCGCCGCGGCAGCCGCAGCCAAAGCCGCACTGACACGAATTGTTACTGGCGCTGATCCGGATTCCGTGGATATTCTGCTTCTGACCGGAGACAGCATCCGGATTCCGGTCCATCGCTGCCAAATGATTTCCGACTGCAAGGCCACAGCCACCGTAATCAAGGACGCCGGCGACGACCCGGATGTCACCCACCGGGCCGAGATCGGCGCCGTTGTGACGCTCTGCCAAAACGCTGATGACCCGGAAATCCGACATGCTGAAAACGGCAAAGAGCATCCTGATGTCGTGATCACCGGTGGCGAAGGCGTTGGGCAGGTGACGTTGCCGGGGCTCGAGATTCCGCCGGGACAGGCCGCCATCAATCTCGGGCCCCGAAAGATGATCGCTCAGGCCATTGAAGATGTTTTGGGCAATCAAACTTCACAACAAAAGGTTTTTGTTGAAGTCTTTGTTCCCGAAGGAAGACTTCTGGCCGAAAAAACCATGAACGCCAGACTTGGTATCATCGGCGGTATTTCCATACTGGGAACCACGGGCATCGTCCGGCCCATGTCTCATGAAGCCTATGTGGCCACCATTGCCTCATCTCTGTCGGTGGCGCGGGCAGGCGGCTGTACGCAGGTGGTTCTGACCACCGGCAGAAGAAGCGAGCGATTCGCCCAATCGGTGATTTTGGATCTGCCGGAAATCGGGTTCATTCAGATCGGGGATTTTTTTAAACTGTCACTGGAATCTGCATCTCAAAACGGATTCGCCCATATCACGCTGGCTGTCTTGTTTGGAAAAGCGGTAAAAATGGCCCAGGGGTTTGCGCATACCCATGCCGCCAAATCCGATCTGTCCCTGTCTGTTCTGTCCGAATGGGCCATGGCGGTTACCGGCGACAGGCAATTCAGCCGGCGCCTGAGTCAGGCCAATACAGCCCGTGAAGCGTTGACCCTGATCACGGAAACACATCCAGTCATGATTTCCGAAGTCGGCAAACGCATGATAATGTCTGCCCGAATGTTTTCCGGCGCAGATATCGCGCTTCAGGCCATGATTTTTGACTATACCGGCAGGGCGCTGTACATTTCGAAATGACGAATCATCAGTCTACAACAGTTATCGACGGAATGCCGTTTAAAGATTGAAATTATGACCGATTCTTTTTCGTTGAATCCCCAGAAAGTCATTGTCATCGGAATGGGACTGTCTTTGGATGACCTGACGCCAAGGCACCAGGAGATAATCCGCAGGGCGGACATCCTGATAGCCGGTAAGCGCCATCTGGCCTGTTTCAGGGATCATTCCGGAATTCAGAAAGAAATCAACCGGGATATTCCTGAACTGATGGACTTTATCGTCCAGCATTTCAAGACGTGTCAGGTTGTTGTGCTGGCCTCGGGAGACCCCCTTTTGTACGGGATCGGATCCAGAATCATCGAGACGCTGGGATCGGATCATGTGGAGATTTTTCCGAATGTCTCCTCGGTTTCGGCAGCTTTTGCCCGCATCAAGGAACCCTGGCATGATGCCAAAGTCATCAGCCTGCATGGGAAAAAAGCCGAGAACAGCCTTCTGAAGGCTGTTGCGGAATCGCCGCTTGTGGCGGTCCTGACTGATCCGGTGCAAAATCCTGCCTGGATCGGAGAGCTTTTGCGCCTTCACCAACGGCAAGACGTTCATATCTGCGTTCTGGAGCAACTGGGTACACCCGTTGAAAAAATATCCTGGCATTCCCCGAAAGAAATTGTGGGTAAGACCTTTTCCGAACCCAACATCGTCGTTCTCAAGCGGAATTTTGTTCACGCTGCGTCGTCATGCCTTCACCTGGGCATGCCCGACGATGCCTACGAACATGAAAACGGCCTGATCACCAAAGCGGAAATACGGGCTGTCAGCCTTGCCAAATTAAAACTCTTGCCCCATCATGTGTTATGGGATCTGGGCGCGGGAAGTGGCTCTATTGGCATCGAAGCATCTCTGCTGGCGCCCATGGGAAAAATCGTGGCCATTGAAAAGCATCCGGAACGCATTCGAAACATCGAGCAAAATCGGTTCCACCACAGTGTTGGAAACATGGAAATCCGGCAGGCGACACTTCCGGACGGGCTGGATGGTCTGCCGGCACCGGATCGCATCTTCATCGGTGGTGGCGGCAGAAATCTGGAGACCATCATCCGGTCGGCGGCAGGATTTTTGCGACCCGATGGCATAATTGTTCTGAACGCCGTTCTGATCGACAATCTGACGGCCGCCCTTTCAGTACTGAAAGAGCTGGGCTTTACGACCGAAACCGTTCAGATTCAGGTCAGCCGCTGCAAGGAAATGCCCTGGAGTCGGCGGTTTGAAGCCCAGAATCCAGTGTGGATCATTACCGGAACCCGCTCTGCTAAGCTTTAACGGCAAATGCCGCAGGCGTTCAATGAACACGAATGAAAAACGCTTGTATTTTAATTTATGTGAGCGCCATTTTGTCAATGACATGATTGTTTAACTATACAGGAGGACATTTCCGTGCATTCCATTTCAGCAGTTCGATATCCGGTTCAATTTGTCGGCGCAGGGCCGGGAGACCCGGATCTGATCACGGTCAAAGGCCAGAAAGCTTTGATGATGGCCGATACCGTCATATATGCGGGGTCGCTGGTGCCCGAAGCTCTTCTGAAATGGACCCGGCCGGAAACCCTTTCCATCGACAGCGCATCCCTGAATCTCGATCAGATCATCGATATCATCACCAATAACTGGAATGCCGGAAAGCAGGTGGTTCGTCTCCACACTGGAGACCCCAGCCTCTATGGCGCCATTTTCGAACAGATGGCAGCCCTCAATGCCGGAAATATCCCGTTTACCATTGTTCCCGGCGTTACGGCGGCTTTTGCCGCAGCAGCAGCCATGGGGTTGGAATATACGCTTCCGGAGATTTCCCAGACCCTGATTCTAACGCGAATGGCCGGCAGAACACCGGTACCGGAATCGGAAAGGCTTGAAAGCCTGGCGGCTCATCAGGCATCCATGGCCATATATCTCAGCATTTCCCTGATTGATGACGTGCAGAAGACACTATCCAGAGCATATGGTCCGGATGCAGCCTGCGCCATTGCCTATAAAGTCAGTCATCCGGAGGAGCGGATTCTGTATACGCAAATCGGACGGCTGTCTGAAACCGTCCGTAGTGAAAACATCACCCGGCAGGCGCTGATCATTGTCGGCAAAGTGCTTGAAGTCACTCTGGAGAGCCTGAAACACCGCTCCAAACTCTATGACAAAGCCTTCACGCACGGATTTCGGGAAAAAAAGACCCCGTGACCCTGTATGATTCTTCGCAACTTGCCATCTGGGCCGTCACCGCCGACGGCCTGGCTCTGGCGCTGAAGGTAAGGGAGGCTTTCCCCGGAATCCTGCATGTTCCCGAAAGTCTCCTGCCCTGCCCTGCCCCCTGTTTTTCATTTTCCCGGCTGGCGGACTGTGTGAAAGATCGCTTTTTTCTGTTTAAAGAACATATATTTATCATGTCCACCGGCATTGTGGTGCGGGTGATCGCCCCTTGTATCGTCTCCAAAACCACAGATCCGGCCGTGGTTGTGATGGATGAAACAGGCCGGCATGTCATCAGCCTGCTTTCCGGCCACATCGGCGGCGCCAATCGCCTGGCGGTCGCCATATCTGAAAAGCTCCAGACAACCGCCGTCATCACCACGGCAACGGATCTGCAGCAGGTCCCCGCCATCGATGTGATTGCAACCGATAACGGCCTGCATATCGAAAACCCCGAAGCCATCAAAACCATCAGCATGGCGTTTCTGAATCATGAGCCGGTTTATTTGTTTGATCCGTTTCACCGACTGGATGCTGCATCAGCGGTTTTTACAGCAATCTCTTCCGAAGATTTTTTCAGCCCTCCCACCTTCGGCCATGGGCCTGCATATCCGCCGATTGTCGTGATCGATGACCGCCTGATGCAATTTCCCGAAAAAAGCCTGATCCTGCGGCCCAAATCCCTGATCGCCGGCATGGGGTGCAACCGCAACACCCGCACAAGTGAAATCCGTGAATTCCTGTTGAAAAAATTGGAACAGTTCGCCTTGTCACTGGACAGCCTGAACTGTATTGCCACGATCGATATCAAATCCGATGAGATCGGACTGCTGGAAGCGGCCCAAAGCCTCCACCTTCCTATTCGGTTCTTCACGAAAGCGGAATTGTCTGAAATATCCAGCCCGAATCCCTCGGAAATCGTCAACCACCACATAGGAGTACCCAGCGTATGCGAAGCCGCAGCAGTTCTGGCATCGAACAAGGGGGAACTGATCGTTGCCAAGCAGATCAGCCCGAATGTCACCCTGGCCATAGCCCGAAACAACTTTTCGTAGTCGGATTGGGGCCTGGCAGCCCGGATCATCTGTCCAAAAGAGCTCGCGATGTTCTGGATGCCGTCGATACGGTTGCTGGATACACAACTTACCTGGATCTGATCCGGCCGCTGATTCAGAACAAGCGGGTCATCAGCTCTGCCATGACCCAGGAAGTGGACCGGGTCGAGGCCGCCATCAATGAAGCCCTGTCGGGCAAGTCCTGCGCCATCGTTTCGAGCGGGGACTCCGGAATTTACGCCATGGCCGGACTGGCCCTGGAAATCTGTGCCGCTCGCAAAATTCCGATCTTAAAGCCGGACACCCTGGCAGATACGCATCCGGACGCGCTTCAAGTGGAAATCGTTCCGGGAATTCCGGCGGCCTGCGCCGGGGCTTCCCTGCTCGGGGCGCCGCTGACCCACGATTTTGCCTGCATCAGCCTCAGTGATCTGCTGACACCCTGGGAAGTCATTGAAAAACGGCTGAATGCCGCAGCCATGGCAGATTTTGTGATTGTACTCTACAATCCAAAAAGTAAACGCAGGTCCACCCAACTGGAACAGGCCCAGCAGATCGTTTTAAGTCATCGGGATAAGGATACGCCGGTCGGTATCGTCACCAACGCCATGCGCGAAGAGCAGGAAATCCACCTGACCACCCTCGAACATCTTCATCTGGCCAAGGTGACCATGCTCTCCACGGTTTTCATCGGAAACGGTTCAACGTTTGCATATCAGGGGCTGATGATTACCCCACGAGGCTACAGCAAAAAATATGATATCCGGTAAATCTACAGCCCAGTGCCTGGCCGTACTCGGAACCGGCTCGGATGTGGGAAAAAGCATTGTCGTAACGGCCCTGTGCCGGATTCTTTCCAATCGCGGCTTTCGCGTGGCCCCCTACAAGGCGCAGAACATGTCCAACAATTCCGGCGTAACCCCGGAAGGTCTGGAAATGGGCCGTGCCCAGATCGTTCAGGCGGAGGCCAGCCGGATTCCTCCCCATGTGGATATGAATCCGATTCTATTAAAACCCACCAGCGACGTCGGCTCCCAGGTCGTTGTGCTGGGAGAGGCCGTGGCCAATCAGTCGGCACGCGAATATCACCTGCACAAGGAATCGCTGTTTTCAACGGCGTGTACCGCACTCGACCGGCTGCGGGAAACCTATGATATCGTTATCCTGGAAGGGGCCGGCTCCTGCGCCGAGGTCAATCTGATGCCGCAGGATATCGTGAATTTTCGAATGGCCGAATATGCTCAGGCACCGGTCATCCTGGTCGGCGATATACACCGGGGCGGTATTTTCGCCCAGCTTATCGGAACACTGACCTGCCTACCCCCGGCATGGCAAGACCGGATCGCCGGGTTCATCATCAACCGGTTCCGCGGGGATATTTCCCTGTTTGCAGACGGCACCCGTTGGATTGAATCCCGGTCTGGAAAAACCGTTTTCGGCGTACTTCCCTGGGTGAACGATTTAGGGGTAGCGGCAGAGGATTCGGTTGTGATCGAAAACCCGGTAAAACCATTACTTGATAATGACTCCAGGCCGGCTATCGCCATCATTCGCATTCCTCATATCTCCAATTTTACGGATTTTGATCCATTGACCCGAATTTCCGGCATATCAACATCTTTTGTGGAACAGCCTCAGGAACTATCGCGCTTTCACGCCGTGATCCTTCCAGGGTCCAAGAACACCTGTTTTGATCTGAAATGGCTTCACCACAGCGGATGGGCCGCAATTCTGAAAGCGTATACGGCCAAAGGCGGCCATATACTGGGGATCTGCGGCGGATATCAGATGCTTGGAACCCGGGTACATGATCCGGACGGACTGGAAGGCGCTCCGGGATCTACCGACGGACTGGGGCTGCTGCCTGTTGAAACAGTGCTGAAAGCGCCCAAAACCACAACGTTGAGTACTTTTGAATGGAAAGGCGTTACAGGAAAAGGCTATGAAATTCACATGGGACAAACACGCCTCCTGAAAGGAAGCCACTTGCTCACCATCACGGAACGCAGCGGAAATGCCTGCCATGAAGCCGACGGCGCTCGAACCGATGATGATGCAGTCCTGGGAACCTATATCCACGGTATCTTCGACACACCGGGGATCACCCGGCTCTGGCTCGATCAGACCGGTCTGGGACATGTTCCGGTTTCCGGTGATCAGGGTTTCGTGGAACGCGATCTGGCCTATGACCGGCTGGCGGATCACTTTGAATCCCACGTGAATGTCGAAGCCATTTTGTCGACCCTGCCGGTATGAAAAGCTCCGCTGCTCCGTACGATCAGACTCTCCTCCTCAAGATACCGCAGATGCGAAAGGGCCTCCCCGGTGGCAAACCATTTCTGGGCGACCGGAAATTCCTCCCAGGTGCCGCGGATATCCCAGGTCATCCGGGAAGCAATCTCATAGGCTGTCAGGGAACGATCCTTCAGGATTTTCAGCACTTCATCCAGTCGCTGCGCATGGTGTTTTTCGAGTTCCTGAATGCGTTGTTCACAGTTGTAAAACAGCGAGCGATGTCCGGGAAGCACCCGATCGACGGCAAAGCGCCGAACCTTGTCGAGACTGTCCAGATACTGCCGGAGGGGGTTTTCGGTGTCCGACCAGCATTGAATGTTGGGCGTGATATCCCCGAGAATATGATCGCCGGAGATCAGCAGCCGATGCGCCGGTTCATACAGACAGGTATGGCCCAGAGTATGGCCCGGCGTTTCAACACATTCAAAGCCGAAGTCCCCGACTTCAATCCGTTCCCCATCCGATAGAGCGTTCAGGGCCGGCTTCCAGTCCGTTCCGAACCTGTTTCCCGGATGCTGGTCGATCGCTGCACGAATCTCATTTTCCGGAAATCCGTTTTTGCCGGCAAAGGCGATCATGGGCTCGAATCCTTCCCAGGATTCCATGATTTCAGCATCCGGCCGGCTGAAAAAAATCTGGCTGGATGGGGTGGCCAGACGGGTCACCAAGCCAAAATGATCGGCGTGAAAATGAGTGATAAAAAAATCCGTCCGCGACAGATCGATCCCGAGAGCGCTCAAGCCAGTCTGCATGGCCGTCAGGCATATTTTTCGATTGAATCCGGTATCGATAACCAGATTCCTGTCTTTTCCTCTAATGACATAAGAGTTCAGAGACTTCAGCGGACTATCGGGAAGGGGAACCTCGATGCGATAGAGATTCCGGCATATTTCCTCGGGCATGACAACCTCCTGGTGTTCATCGTAAAATTTCTGCATAACCATTAATGTATAATCATAACACAATAACGACATAAAAAAAGATACAAGACCCCGGAATCAAACAAGAGCCATTTTGATACCGTTGGGGTAATCGATTTTCCATTGTATATTCGATGATAACTTGATATAGGCTTTCAGGTATCGGTCTTGAGCAGTCGGTCGAGGGGGCTTGAAACAGCGGATATGTCTTTTTCCATGACATGCGTGTATATCTCGGTGGTTTTGACATCGGCATGGCCCATTAACTCCTGAACCACCCGGATGTTAACCCCGTTTTCCAGCAGGTGTGTTGCGAACGAATGGCGAAACGTATGGCAACTGACGCGCTTGGTGATGCCGGCACTATCCACAGCCACCTTCACCGCTTTTTGCAGACCGGATTCCAGAACATGGTGGCGCCGGATGGAATCACTACGCGGGTCCTGGCTCAAGTTTTTCGACGGAAACACATATTGCCATCGGAGTTCTCTGGAAGCGGACGGGTATTTTTTTGCCAGAGCCATCGGCAGATAAACCTCCCCGCAGCCTTTGGCCATATCCTCTTCATGAAGCCGTTTAACTTTTTCCAAATGAATCCGCAGTTCCGTTTGAATCGATTGGGGAAAAATAGTCGTGCGGTCTTTGCCCCCCTTCGCGTCTCGCACATAAAGAATATTGCGATCCATATACCAGGTCTTGTACTCTCAGGCAAACGCATTTCATGAGCCGCAAACCGCATCCGTAAAGCATTTTGGCCATGAGCAGGTGCGTGCCCACCATTTGCTCCATGACTCGCTGAACTTCAGATTGCGTCATCACCGTTGGCGGGCGCGCATGCCTTTTTGCCTTGACGGGTTCGA
>CAJBLH010000157.1 GCA_903953895.1 uncultured Desulfobacteraceae bacterium
ATGGAAAAAATGATCGAGCCACTGAAGCAGCAACTGCAAAGCTTGGAATCATCAGAAAAGAAGCACATCCATTGAAGTTCGGCTCTGACAATACCCCTGTTTATCGCATTTCAGCGGTCATCGCAGGCGGATTACCATCGCATGGGCGCTGATGTGTAAGGCCGAGAGTCTTCTGATTCTTGATGAAGCGACGATCTCTTTAGATTCAGTTTAGGCAATTCAGATAAAATAAGTGTAATTCGCCGCAGAAAGATGAAGATGATCCTAAACAATAACAGGGTGTGAATAATTAATGGATAGACACGATGAGAATCAAAAAACCTTGCACTGGAAAATTTCAGATGTTTTGAAAAACTGCAATTCGATTTGAGCCCCAGGGTCAATCTGTTTATCGGGAACAACGGATGCGGAAAATCCGCCATTCTGGATGCCTTTGCCATTGGCTTGGGCTTGATTGCCACGCACTTGCCCGATATATCAGGCATTTCATTCAGAAACAACGATATCCGTCAGGTGGAGGGATATAAAAGTCCATACACCAGAGTGGCGCTGAGATCATTCGATGATATTCAATGGGATGTTACACGAAAAAGAGACAAAAGCCGAAAAACGAACCAAGAAGTTCCCCGATCTAAAGGAATCAAAAAACTCACGGCTTTTCTGGATGCCAATATACTGGATAAGTACAATGACAGGGTGAATTTTGAAATGCCTTTTTTTGGGTATTATGCCGTGAGTCGTGCGATTATAGACATACCACTCAACAGAAAAGGATTTAATAAAACGACGACCCGTTTTGATGCCCTGGCTGGTTCACTTTTGGCTGACAACCGATTTCGATCCGCATTTGTCTGGTTTTATAATAAAGAGAATGAAGAACATAGGCGGCAAAAAGATAAAAAAACTTTGATTTTCAGCTTAAAGAACTGGATGTGGTTAGAACTGCCATATCCATCATGTTTCCTGATTTGCGCGAACCCCATGATATTTAATGAGATCAATGGAATTTATGATAAAATGCGAGATATAGAGTGGAAATCCGCAAATGATTGATCTGGGATCAGGAAATAACTGTGTTTGCAGAAAATACAATAATACGCAAGGGCAATGTAAGGATCAGTACACCATCAGCGAACAGGGGAAATCTGTCAAACTTGTACCCAAGCTTAGAGAGCAAGTGATAGCTATTATATTGGATGGATGCCTGCTTCAGGATAATGATACCAAATGTGATGCCCTATTCCTCTATAAAAGACTGAGCTTGAAAAATTGGAGAATCAGTATAAAGTTCGCGTTAGAAGTTTGCTGCATTGTGAAGCGACAACACCAATCCCGGATTTGAAGGATTTGTTGTAAAAGGTTTAGCTCTATATCATGCAAGACTTTCAAAGGTCCTCTGAACCGTGATAAACAACCCAACATCCGGCGTCTTTGACGCCTACACTCATTATTACGACCTGCTGTATCAGGACAATAACTACGAAGCAGAGGTCAATTATATCGATAACCTCTTGACCCGACACGGCATTGCCGGTTGTGACGTGTTGGAATTCGGTTCTGGAACCGGCCGACATGGCAGGTTGCTGGCGGATCAAGGCTACCGGGTTACCGGCATCGAGCGCAGTGCGGCTTAGATGTTTAACATGGCCAATGGTGCTGGATCTGCGATCGAGTCGCCTGTTTGAAACTGGTTTGGCACTGGCCTATGTGCTACGAGCAGACCGTTACACGCAGTGCAAAATTTTTGATGGGTCTAAGTTATCATCAACGATATTAATGTGATAAGCGGTATCGGTGTACCG
>CAJBLH010000158.1 GCA_903953895.1 uncultured Desulfobacteraceae bacterium
GGAATCATTGAACTGCCTTCAGGAGAAAAATTCGGGTTTGTATCCAAACTGACGAATATCCAAAAAGACATCCTGAATGTTTTGGGCATCCCCGAACATTATTTCGACTACGGCTTTCTGTTTAATTCAACCTGAAGGCAATCTGACAATTGACAGAAGTTGGCAATCTGTCCCAGATTGCCGCAAAAAATAATTTTCAAAAATCAAAGAGCGAAATCCAAGATACATCACAAGTGCTGAAAGAATCGGACGGAAGGAAGGTCGAAAGGAAGGTCAAAAGGACGGAAGGACGAAAGGAAGGACGAAAGGAAGGCACATATAACACCTGTGTCAATTTGATACAGAACATGAAGGAGAACAACCTGACCGAGCAGGAAATCGCTCATTTGACCAACCTGGATATTGAGATGGTAAAAAAGATAATCAACAGGGAACCGGTTGATATTCCTCTTCATCTTCTATCCTGCGATAAATGATCGAATGTTTCTGAAAAGCGGGCTGCCACTTTCCAGAAAAATCGGCAAGGCGCAGAACACGCTGAGCGAAATCCTCAGCATCAACCGCCTGCCGCAGGAGGTTCGAGACGACTGCCGGGGCAACCGCACCATTTCCCGCTCGGGGCTCTGATCGCTATCGCCAAAAAGAAGCAGGCGCGGGCGATGGTGACCGGCTACAATGCTGTCAAGGCAAAGCTGGAAAAGGGAAAGGCTACCCGAAAGCAGAAGCCGACCGAAACGGCCCAGGTTGTTATCGACAGCATCGCAAAATTCCAGCAGAAGATCACTACCATTGACATGGCGGAATGGACCGATGCCGACAAGACCAATTTCCAGGTAGTGATGGAAAATATCAAAGCGGAAATAGATAATGCCATTGCAGCCATGACCGCATCTGTACAAACACCGACGGCCGCAACATCCGCCCGGAAATCATCTTCATCGAAAAAAAGCGGTTGATCTGCAGATTGAAATGCAATAGACACATCGTATAGTCAAGGTGTTAACAGCCTGCGGAAGTTTGGCAACTCATATTCAATTCGTAATTGGCAGCGCAAGAAACTGATCCAAGTATCCGGTTGTGAGCTATGCAAAATTTATGGAGAGCATGGTTTATTATAAATGATATTAGTATGATAAGCGGTATCGGTACACCGATACCGCTTATCGTCTGTATGCATGTTGGGCTGCGTTTTTTATGTTGCTACATGCTTTCAGAAACAAAGACCCTACCGGTTCGGCTTTTACTGGATGCTTATTGGCTTAAGGATAATGGATATGACAACGCCCCCCATGGGCAGAATCAGATTGAATCGTCTTCCAACGCAGTTAGTGGGTCTCAGGCGGGATTTTGAGATAGTTTCTTAATACGAGCAGGGTAAATTATGAATAGCTTGATAGAAGTTTTGGATCAAAAGCTACAGCAATGGCCTCTTGAGGTTTCAGAGGAAGTAACGAGATGGGTTGCTGAGATTATTGATCTCGCAGACCATGATGCACTGGATTTGTTGCGCTCCAGATCCGTGGAACAAAGCATTCTGGATTTGCTGGATGAACCCGCACCCAGGTGAGGTTTGGCTGGCAGACCTGGGGCTTTCTGCCAAGAGCAGACCGGTCATCATTGTTCCCGGTTTGATCCAGATCCTCCCAGAGCCCTTGTTGTTTATGTTCGGCTTACCACGCAGTATAGGAGCAGCCATTATGAGGTTGAATTGCCGCAGTTAGCATTTCTTGATCGCAAATCCGTTGCCAATGTTCAGGGGCTGGGTTCATTGCCGATTGTTCGATTGGAGAGAAAATTCGGGATTCTGCCATCTCTGGTAATGGAAAAGTTAAAAGAAACGTTATTTTTCGTGTTTGATTTGTTGAAGCCTGATTAAAGAACTATCTCATAATTCTGGATCAGGCTCAATAACAAGGCGGAAGGTGATTCAAAAGCGGAGCATACATGTAGTATATGAGCATTTTGAATCGCCTTCCAACGCTGTTAGTGGGTCTCAGACGGGATTTTAAGATAGTTTCTAAATAAGGTCACGGAGGCTGCCGGCCTCACATGAATGTCCGGGTGAATTAATCTCTCCTGAACAGGAGGCATGACCTGAATGAAAAGACACAATGCTGTGGTTAAACCCAGTTATGATTTTGAATGGGAATCTCTGGAGCAGATCAAGAAGATGGTGAAAGCCTACTTTGAGACACGACATGGACAGGCTGTGGATTATGTGGACCTCCTGGATTATTTCGAGTATTCACTATCAGATATTGTGGCAGCTTGCGCGGAATTGGAAAATGAAGGTAAAATTGTCGGAATTGATCAGGTCCCAGGCAGGCAGGGTTTTCCGTGAGGTGGGTGATGCCATTGAAGGCGATCATATTTTGGTTGAATGCAGGAAGCCTGCGAAAAAGTGGTCAACCGTCAGGGGGTTTGAGCAGCACCACTACTATGCCACCGCCCTAAGAAAAAATGCCTTTGCGGTTGTTGTGAGGGCATTCACCAATGTACGTCAAAAAGACGACACCCCGGAGCCGGAGATTCACGAGATTATCCGAAAATAATTGGCGAAATAAACGCTCTGCCCGAAGAACTGCTACCACGTTTTTACCGGATCGTGCGCACCCTGCGTTCGGAACTGGCAAATCAGGCAGCCGTGACACCGAAAAAGAGGCTCGCTCAAAGGAATATGAAAAAATTTGCAGATTGATGATACGGATATGCTTTTCGTCAAAACATCGGGTTCATGATCGGAATGGTATAAGATTATCTGTTTTAAGGGAGGTCCAAAATGCTAATACAGTATTTTCAAGCGGCGCTTGAACATGCCCATTACGAAATAATTGATGATGAAGAGCCTTACTATGGAGAAATTCCCGAACTGACAGGGATATGGGCAACGGGTAAAACGCTGGAACAATGCCGTCGCAGTTTGGCAAGTGTTCTAGAAGATTGGCTGTTGTTTAGCATAGCTAAATGTCTACCAATTCCCCAACTCAGTGGCATCACCATAAATCAACCAGAACTGCTGGCAGCATAGGTGGGTAGACTGACACCAGTATCCAGGAAAGAGTTGATTCGCAGCTTGCAGTATCTGGGTTTTCAAGGCCCATATTCCGGTGGAAATCATGAATTCATGTTGCGAGCCACCTTGCGTCTGACGATTCCAAATCCGCATCGTACAGATATCGGTGGTGATTTGTTAAGCCGTTTGCTACGTCAGACAGCGATTTCCCGAGAGGATTGGGAAAAAGCCTGTGAATGAGGGTATAATGGAGTGACAAGAGACAAGCCGCCCATCATCCGTTACCAGTCAACCGTCACAAAAGTATTTGAACTTGATACCTGAAACGATGCAATACGGCACTGGTAAAGAGAGCCAGCCATGATCAATGGTGTTATCGCCCAAAAACTTCAAAATCTTGACTCAGTTTTGATTGAGCTGCATTCGCTCGGATGCCTGACGATACAGGAACTGGAGCAGGACTGGCGCACCAAAAGAGCTGTGGAGCGAAGTCTGCAAATCCTGGTTGAAATCAGCATTGTCCGGTTAGCTTTTTGCGTGTGGGCCATCACCCGGTTTCTCTCGGGCATGGGATAGCTCAGGCGTCGTAAATCCTGTGAGACGTAGTTCATTTTTAATTTGGTTGCGCAGTTGTCTGACCCTTGCAATGGAAACTTTTTCGTTAAAATGTTTATGGCAATAAATCGCCAATAGAAGATAGGTGATCAGTCCCGCAAGTATTTGAACCATCAGGCCGTATTTTGTTCTGGCAATCAGGTGGTAGACTATGAGGTGACGTTTCCACCAACCAAAGAATATTTCGATGTCCCAGCGGAGCTTATAGGGGATTCCCTTGTTGATGTCGAATCCGAAGTGGGCTTTGGCTTTCTTTGATCCGCTTCCGTAATCGGCCCAGTGCATTGAGAGAACTGCTTGAATAAGGGTGCCATCGATTGCAATAAGATTGCCCAGGTCAGCATGTGCAGAAGGTAAAAAAGTAGATGCCTGAGTTTGAAGATGCTCGTAGATGTATTGGAGCTGTTCAAGCCCTCTGGAATTAATGGTTTCAAAGAAGGTGCTTTTCTTAATCCCTTTTGAATCCGCTATGAAATCGCGGGCAAAATCATCTTCGTCAATACTCTGAAGCGGGTGACACCCTGAAGTATGTTCTTCTTAAGTATTGGCGGCTATGTATTTTTTTCTCAATCCCCAACACAGAATGTCGGTTGGAAATTGCCTTGGTTATTCCTTTGTTTTTTTACAGGAATTAATTTTTTTACTATTGACATCTGGTCTCTGCTGGAGGGTTGCAATATCGAAGGCAATTACGCCGAGGTGGCCCTGGTGGAAAATCTGCTTCGGCAAGACCTTACCCCGGTTGAAGAGGCCGAAGCCATGCAAACCCTGATGACCCGCCAGCAATACACCCAGGATCAACTGGGGGCCACCATCGGCAAGGCGCAGAACACGCTGAGCGAAATCCTCAGCATCAACCGCCTGCCGCAGGAGGTTCGAGACGACTGCCGGGGTAACCGCACCATTTCCCGCTCGGCCCTGATCGCCATCGCCAAAAAGAAGCAGGCACGGGCGATGGTCTCCGGCTACACTGCCGTCAAGGCAAAGCTGGAAAAGGGAAAGACCACCCGCAAGAATAAGCAGACTGAAACGGCCCAGACCGCCATCGACGCCATCGCAAAATTCCAGCAGAAGATAACTGCCCTTGATACAGCGAATTGGACAGATGCCGACAAGGCCGATTTCCAGAAGGCACTGGAAAATTTCAAAGCGGAAATCGATAACGCCACTGCAGCCATGTCTGCACCTGTACAAGCAACGACAGCCACAACATCCACC
>CAJBLH010000159.1 GCA_903953895.1 uncultured Desulfobacteraceae bacterium
CTGTCCAGGGCATTGTTCCCGTTCCGGTGTTGGATACGCTGAATGCTGTGCTGCCAGCGTCTTTTGTTACCATCTGACTCAACGGGGAAATAACCAAATTACCCAATGACCCAGACTGTCCCCCACGAACAGCGCGAACGTAGTTGCTATTGCTCTTATTGACGTAGTAGTCGTCGCCGTAGTCGAAGCCGTAGAGGAAGTACACGCCCCACGCAGTGTAGGTATAGGGTGCGGTGGTAGTAGAAGACCAATAAAAGGACGAAACCGTATCCGGAAAATAAGTGGTATTGATGGCCGGGTTATAGCGGCTGTAATCCACCAGACGGCGAAGCTCTTTTCTGGTAGGCAATCGCCAGTCCGAATAACCTGCAAGAGTTAAATTTTCGCAGTATGACAGCGCCTGCTCCCATGTCATTGTATTATCGGGCGTCTCCTGCTGCCACATCAATCCCGTGGAGGTATCCGTGATCGTGCCATTGCCGTTGTTCACATACCCTGCCCACGCCGGGCTTGCAAAGAAAAACACACACAATCCACACAGAATCCAAAAAAAAGAACGTAATCGTTGCATGAACACCTCCGTTAGTCAGGTTTTTATCCGGCGTAGCATCACACATCCGGCTATTGTTTGCACAGTCCGGAAAGAAAGTCGTCAGGGAACTCCCGGTGATCGCACCCTGGTTTACAAACTACATGCTTTAAATATCGTGACAACATACCTGTGGCGTATCCATTTTCCCGGTTTTCCTTCTTCCAAAATGGCGACCGAATAGCCTTTTTCAAGTGCTTTGCGAAGGTACGTCGATTTCAAACTCATTGGGAAACCAAAAGCTGTCTTCATGCCTCTGAAACCTTCTTTCAATTTAACCCATGCGATTTTTCGCATGATTTCAGCATCCTTATCATACAGCTCAATATATTTCCCCATGTGAACAAACAGCAAGAAACCATCCAATTGGCTTCGAAAAAACCGAATTTGAGATCTCAAAGTTCTGAATTCGTTTTTCGGAGCGAGCTTTTCCTGAATAGTTCCATCAGCATGTATAAAAATACTTTCTATCCAGTCGTTTTTCTTAAACAACGACCGGACCAACCCCCCGGTTTGGGCGTGTTTGAAATGGCCTAAATAAGAGGCAATCGTTTGTCTCAATTCCACAACCATTCCCGGATTCATCATGATTACCTGATGCTCTGGTGTTGTCAGGGAACTCCCGATGGTCGCACCCTGACCTATGTACTGCCCGGTATATGAAACCATATTTTCTTTGAATATGGCTATTTTATACTTCAGGTTGCCCACAACTCTTCTACGGGCCAGCATATAATCTGGCCTGACAATGTATCCCAGAAAATTGGCCCCTTCAGACACTTGCATGATTCTTGCGCCTGGTTTCAGCTCCAGTAGCAGCCTCTCCCTCAAAAATATTTCAATACGGCTATTCCACTCCTGAAGCTCCTCCGGGGATGACGAAATCAGCAGGAAATCATCGACATAACGGATATAAAACCTGCATTTCAAGATGTGTTTAACAAACTGATCCAATACGTCCAGATACACATTGGCAAAAAACTGGGAAGTCAGATTACCGATGGGTAACCCCTTGCCTTTTTCCACCTTAAAAAGTGATTTATGGGGCGGAATGCTTTCCAGCATTGCCTTATCGCCTCTGAAATAATAATTTTCCGTACAGTCATGAAATATAATTTCATGGAGAAGACCGATAATATCTTCCGAGAAATTTGTGTTCTTGAAAATGGTAAACAAAATTTGTTTATCGATGCTCATAAAAAAAGAGCGGATGTCAAGCTGAAGAAAATAGGCCGCCTTCTTCCGGTTGCATGACGCCTTCAACATAAACTGCTGAAGACGATTTACCGCCGCATGAATTCCCTTGTTTTTCCTGCATGCATAAGAATCGAAAATAAATCGGGGTTCCCACTGTTTTTCTAGCTCCCGGACTACCAGATGATGTACAATTCTGTCCCGGAAATCCGCTGCAAAAATCTCCCGCAATTTCGGCGTCCGAGTAATAAAGCAAACAGAGCGGGATGGGGTGGAATGAAAATGCTCGAAAACATTTTTCCACCGGATATCGATTGCTCAATATCCTGAATTATGATGCCAAAACTTAACCCCCCAACCCTCCCCCGCTGGGAGAGGGAGAAAAAGGAACGGGCGGTAAATGTTTTGGCGGAAAAGGCGCACAGTATTCTGAGCACGCTCATTGACTCGCTTTTATAGGCGATGGATGATTCTGGCTCTTTTTGCTGCTCTGTAGCCATCCTTCACTCTGTTTGCACAGCAACACCGCCAATCCGGTCGCATGCTGAAATGAATTGAAATTTGCAAAAGCCTTTGTTTCTTTGGCATAAAACAACATCGTCTTCAGCATTTCGCAATTCTGCACCAGATCGAACAGTGATTCTGTCTTGTCGGCCAATGAATTGGCACGGATAATCAACTTGATGATATTTCTGGATAAATCTCTTAACTCCTTACCGATGGTGTATTTATTGTATCGGCTGAAATTTCTTACCACGGTATCCAGATAAACCCCAAGCTCCATCGCTTTACTGTAAATCGGCAGATGCTCGTATCGCGCCATTGCGCTCCATCTTATTATCGTCGGTTATGAAAATCTGACACTTTTATAAAATTTTCAAATCACCCAATATCCAAATCATCAAGACTGTCCCCCACGAACGGCGCGAACGTAGTAGCTATCGTCCTTAGCGCTGGGGCTGTCGTTGCCGTAGCCGAAGTACACGCCCCACGCAACGAACGTATTGGGAGCGTAGGTAGTAGAAGACCAATAATCGGACGAAACCGTGTTCGGAAAATAAGTGGTATTGATAGCCGGATTGTAGATGTCGTTATTGACAATAGAATCCAGCTCATTGATGGTGGGAAGCCGCCAGTCGGAATAACCGCCAAAATGGGCGCTGTTCAGGGCATTGATAAAATCTTCGGTGTCTGTGCCGTTGCCCGGTGTCCCCGCATAGCCGCCATTGGTGGCCGGATTGCTGTCGTACCAGGTGTACCTGTTATCCTTGTCATGGATCGTGCCATCGTCGGTCTTGTTTTCCCAGATCAGGCCGGTGACATTGTCCTTCACCATCACCCATGACGTAGCTGAATCGGACAGTACATTTCCGCTGCCATCCAGCTTGGTGTAAGACATCGGGTTGATGGTGTAGTTGGCGTCCTGACCAAATAAAGCCTGACCGGGTGAGGGGCAGGTAATTACACTTCCTGCAGTATTATAACATTTCGTTTGCCCGGTGTCCGGCACCGGCCCGGCAAACGCGTTAACGGCAAAAAACAGTACGGCTACGCACAAGCAGATTCCCATCAGGCTATTACTTTTCACATCGGCCCCCTTTTTTCTATGAATCGATACATAACGAAATTTATAACCACCGGGTCTGGATACTTACTGAAAAATAGAATTAAACCGTCTTTCCCGATTTCTGTCTAACTCAGTAAAATGACTAATGATCAATTATTACAGATATATTCTGTAATACAAATCGTGTATGAGTATGACCCCAATCGAAATAAAAATATTCAAAAACTGCGTATTTATTTTGTTCAGGTATTGAGGAAAGTGTATTGAAAGCCCCTGATCGAACAAACCGAATATCAAGGGGTTTATAAATAGTCTTCTCGCTTATCATGGATGCTTGAACCTTGCAAACAAAAAAGCGACATATTTGATGACCATTACCACAACACCGACCAGGGGTCTGTTCTGCATATGGAATTCCCTCAATATCATTGCAAGAAACCTGGGCAGGATGCCATACCGGCAGTTCCGTGACCGGAGCATTATTTCTGTTGCTTTATCTAATCACTTTACGACAAGATGTCGATCTAATCTGAATGTCAATATTGCAAGGAGTACTGCTCCATGAATCATCATCCCCTGCCCCGATACGCCATTCGGCCCATCGTTCCGGAACCTGTCTATACCGACCGGACAGAGCATCTGAATTATCTGCACCAGGCAGCGTTAAACGCCATCGAACGCCGCACCATGTCTCTGGTGCTGCTGGGGCAGCGGCGCATGGGAAAGACCGAGATATTCAAGCGCGTGGTCAACCGGTTGTTTTTCGAGCAGGAACATTATGCGGATATCAACCGGTCTGTGGTGCCGGTGTATTACAGTTTTAAAGACACGGTATCGGACCGGTGGGATTTCAGCCTTAAATATGTGGAAAATTTTATTCGATATTATCTGGCGTTTCGATTAAGAGATTTGAAAATTCTTTCCGCCACAGAAGTCACCCAGGAAAACTTGATTGCTTTTTTAAAGAAACGGCTCGATCAATTTCAGGAACTGGAAGGTGCGTTAAATTTTTATGAAGGCTTTTTAAAGAAAAACGTAACACTTCCGGAAGACGCCGCTCTGTGCCTTCCCAGACGGGTGTCGGACTGGCACGAAGCAACGATTGTAATATTTCTGGATGAATTCCAGAATACCCGGCTTCCCCAATACCATTTCGATGTGGTGGGGCTGATGCAGGAGGCGGTGGAATCCCCTACATGCCCGCATTTTGTAACCGGATCCGCCATGAGCATTCTGGCCAGGGAAATTCTGGGCAGAGGCTCCCTGTTCGGGCGGTTTGAAAGCGAACCCATCGAAGAAATGACCC
>CAJBLH010000160.1 GCA_903953895.1 uncultured Desulfobacteraceae bacterium
GCATCCCCGAACATTATTTCGACTACGGCTTTCTGTTTAATTCAACCTGAAGGCAATCTGACAATTGACAGAAGTTGGCAATCTGTCCCAGATTGCCGCAAAAAATAATTTTCAAAAATCAAAGAGCGAAATCCAAGTCATATCGCATTTACATCATAAATTTGCCACGTAAGGCTGTTTTCATATCTTAGCGGCCTCTTGTGCCTTTAACTTTTCGGAAACAGTCTCTAAATTTTAACAGAGTAAATGAACCTGGCCCTTTTCCCCCGTACTCGAAGGGATAAATTTCTTTTAGGATAACATTAGCGAAGTATTTTTTCCCTTCATGTTCGATCTCGTATTGCAGCACAACAGGTTCTCCTTCGTTATTTGGGCAATATTCCCCAAAAAAAAGCCCGCAGCACATGGCCACGGGCTAAATCATCCGGTTCTCCGGCAACTCGGCTGTCCTCTGGGGACCCGTGGCTTTCCGTCCCACGATTGCTCATGGTTTAGCTTTGTCGGTACACCGACCCTAACAGCAACAGAAGGGTAATGTCAAGGTATATTCCACGGTGATTTTGTTCTGCTGAATGTAAGCAGAGTTCCGGCATTGGTATAGCATAGGGTGTCTAAAAACAGCCAAAACACTCAATTATTTTTACTCGGAATTTGGTATTCATTTTGACCCAACACAATTGAACACGATGTGTTTTGAAATTCATGATTAATGCTTTTTTTACCTATTTTCTGGATCAGACAATTAAATGCTTTTTTGTTAATGTACAGTCGACAAGCAGTATCATTCACATTATAGTAGCCTGAATATTAATCAAAAATTAGATGGGTTATGTGAATGATTGAAAATTCAAACCAGATGTTTGTATCATGAGCCAGGAATCCAGACTCAGAAAGAGTCGAGATAGCTGGAAACGCAAAAGCGTTCAGCGTTCATGTAACATTCGCTATTTGTGCAGGGAACTGAACCGGGCAAAAAAAGAACGAGATCGTCTCAAGGCAGAGATTAAAGATACTAAATCTCGCCAGTGTCAACTTGCGATTCAAAGTCAAGGACTTGTCTTTAAGCACAAGGAAACTCTGGTTTTTCTGGCACTGCTGTTGTTTTTGGTGGCACATATCGGATTTCGGGCCGTCTCTCGGGTACTGGGGGTTTTTGCCAAATTCCTTGGCTTCGATAAGGCCCCATGTCCACAAACCATAATCAACTGGGTAACCCGGCTTTCTATGGTACGCATTCAATCACAGCCTATTTTTACAGGAATAGATACCCAGCAGGCACCGTTTTATAATGGGATGATCGATATGAGCATTGCACTTGGAACCGGAAAAATATTAGCTATTCTGGGGCTCAATGTCCGTCATCATCAATTCAGCTCGAATGCACCTGGCTTTGAAAATGTGCATTGTGTTGCGGTCTCTGTAGCCGATTCCTGGACGGGCGAGGCGATTGCCAATTTCATCAAGCAGATTATACCAGTTACAGGACGTCCGGCAGCTTATCTTAAAGATGGCGGAACTGATTTGAAAAAAGCCATTCGTTTATTGAAAGATGAAAAACTTGAAAGTCCCACCATTGATGACATCTCTCATGTAATTGCCAATATGCTCAAGCACCGGTATCACGACCATCCGTTGTTTGAGACTTTCCTTTCATCATGCGGCCGTGTTTCAGGGAAACTCAAACAAACGATTTTGGCATGTCTGGCTCCACCCAAAGTGCAAACCAAAGCGCGGTTCATGAATGTCCACCGGCTGATTAAGTGGGCTGATCAACTGCTCACACTTTCGCCGCCAGGAGCCGCTGCAAAAAACTCCATATTGTCAAAACTGCGGACATGCCTTGATAAGCTGCCCTCATGCAGGGCTTTTATCAGGCGATTCAGAGCCGATGCAACCCCTCTATTGGCATGCCAGAAAATATTAAAAACCAAAGGACTGAGTGATGATTCGCTGGCTCAGTGCGAACCGCTCACACAAACCATTGCCTCACCTGGACTGCGTAGTGATTTTCAATCCTATCTTCACAAGCAAATGGAAATCGCCAAAACATTGGATTTGGATAAGATCGGACTGCCAATAGGCACTGAAAAAAAGGATATTATTGGGAAGACCGATTATGACTTTTTTGATAAGGAGCTGGCCGAATTTTTCAGGGAAAATGATTCCAAAGCATTAGCAGCCGGAAAACCCAATTCAAACGAGGAATGGCTGACCTTTGCA
>CAJBLH010000161.1 GCA_903953895.1 uncultured Desulfobacteraceae bacterium
AAACACAGCGCCTATTGCTACAACCTGATTTACATTTGCACTGAACAGACTTTTCCATCCTGTATATCTCTATTTACTTTTAAGGTCTTCCCTTTTACAGATCGGTATTTGGGAGATGAGAGTATCTGCGCCCAATTCAAATCACCGTTACAGTTGCTGACTATTTCTCCCCTGAGGGTGGACTACCAAGGACATCGCCAATGAGCTTAACAGAACCAGGGCTTATGATCTTATAAACGGTTTGACATAGATCGTTCACCTGTCATATTGCCAGTAAAATATAGCAGACCACAAAACGCGGGTTAGGTTTTCTATGAACATCTCAACCTGACTATTGATTCCCGGTGTTATAAATATTTACCTGAGAGCTGATATCTGCAATTAAGACAGATATATTGTCCAATCCGCCTGCCGCAAGAGCGGATCGGACCAAATGGTCAACAGACTCCTTCGGATCTTCGGTGAGACAGGCTTCGATGGCGTCCAGGTCCAGCATATCAGTTAATCCGTCGCTGCATAGGAGATATCTCTCACCAGGTATGGCTGTGCGACTGACAAGATGTGGTTCAATTGGACAGAAGGTCACTAAACCACCCAGAGACTGCGTTATGCCATGCGAGTGCAATCCAGTGCGGTCACTGGTCTCTGTCATTTCCGATGCTGCCGAATCATCCTTAGAGAGAAGCCTTAGAAAACCTCCCATAGACAAGTAGGCACGACTGTCACCAACATTAAAAATACAGATATTGAGATTTTTAGCCACTATACCCACAACTGTTGTTCCCATCCCGGTTAACTGAGGCGAAGCCCCCATGATATCGTAAAGCTTCTTATTAACTCCATGAAGTATATCCTTCATCGATTCAGGTCCGGTGAAACCGGATGTCGCGGATAACAACTCCCGGACGGTCAATACACTTGCCACCTCGCCTCCGACATGCCCTCCTAAGCCATCAGCGATGACACACAACCTCACCTCATCAAGGGAGCACTCGATAACTATGGGGGATATCATTGGAGCTGACCTGATCCAATCCGAGGCACCAATACAGTCTTCATTGTGAGTTCGGACCAGGCCCGCATGGGTCATGGTTGCGATTCGCATTTGGAGCGCATTCTGATTCATGTCATGAGTCTCCGTCAATCACCGTGGCCTTAAGTTGACTGGAAAAATTAACTTTGTCACCTACTCTCAGTATATGAAATGTTCCGGTTGGTATTTGCTGACCATTCACATGTACTTTGTTGGTAGAGCCTTCATCCATAACAGCTATCCCGCCGTCAGAAACCCTCACTTCTGCGTGGCGTCGAGATACGCGATCCAGGCTCGCAATTCGAGCGGCGATAGGACTAAAATCGGGATCTCTCCCAATTCTCAGTATTCCGTCAACCAAAACATCCCCGAAGGGAAAACGAAGCCCAAATACCTGTTCTCGCGAGGTGCCAGATGTTGTCGAATTATGTAAATTCGGTAATGAATCAAGTACGGTACCGCATCGCAGGCAGGTTCTTTCGCTTTCCGGATTGCTTTCGAAATGACAGTTCGAATTTGGGCACTGCCTACCGGACTTCACCTTATCAGCAGATGAAGCTGGATTCGCAATGTCGGAAGAATTTGTCTCCGGGGTAGAATTCGCTACAGATATTGGCTGGATAAGAACAAGCGATGTTTCGCAGCTTGAATTTTTACAGAAAAATGTATCAGCAGAATTCTGAAATAAGCAGTTCGGACAGATTCTTACAAGTGCCATGAATCATTCTTTCTTTTAACCAGATTTTATATTTCGTTAGCCTTAGATGCTCCTTGATCATAATTTTGAGTAATAACATTTCCTAACTGAATATTTTCTCCAGCTGAGCCAGCGCATTTCCATGCCCATTCTCAGCCGCCTTTTGGTACCACTTGACGGCTTCCACCTTATTTTCTGCTACTCCTTCACCATAATTATACATATCAGCCAAAGCATACTGTGCACGTGCATACCCCTGCTCAGCTGCAATTTGGTAGCACTTGATCGCTTCCCCTTCGTTCATTTCCACTCCTTTGCCAAATCTATAACTACAACCCAACTCATACTGCGCACTTGCATACCCTTGCTCAGCTGCCTTTTGATGCCACCTGAAAGCTTCCTCGTCAAACTTCGCTGCTCCTTGGTCATTTCCATTTCCATAATACATCCCGCCACAAAAGCTGTACTGCGCAAGTTCATGCCCCTGCTCAGAAGCCTTTTCGATCCACGAGAAAGCTTCCTCCTCGTTTTCTGCTACTCCATAGCCAAAACAATACATCATACCCAAGCTGAACTGCGCATCTTCATCCTCCAGTTCGGCCGCCTTCTTGAACCACTTTACAGCTTCCGAATAATCAACTGCCACTCCAATGCCTAAGTGATAACAACTGCCCAAATCATACGCAAATGCATCCCCATTCTCAGCAGCCTTTTTGAACCACTTGAAAGCCTCCGAGTCGTTCTTCGCTACTCCTTTGCCGTTTGCATACATCACACCCAATTTCTTCTGTGCAACTGCTTTCCCTTGCTCAGCCGCCTTCTGATACCAATAGAAAGCTTCCGTCTCGTTTTTTGCTACTCCATCACCGTCATTATACATTTCACCCAGATTAAACTGAGCATGTGCATACCCCTGCTCAGCTGCCTTTTGAAACCATTTCAAAGCTTCCGAAGAATCAACTGCCACACTTATTCCGTGTTTATAATGAAAGCCCAGGGTATCTTGCGCACCTGCTTGCCCATGCTCAGCCGCCTTTTGGTACCATTTGAAAGCTTCATCCTCGTTCGCTTTCACTCCCTGGCCATTTGCATACCTCGACCCCAATTCATACTGAGCATCTGCATGCCCTTGCTCAGCCGCCTTTTTGCACCTCTTGAAAGCTTCATCTTCGTTCGCTGCCACTCCTTTGTCAGAATCATAAGAATCGTTTAAAATATTCTGTGCTTCTGCATGCCCTTGCTCAGCAGCTTTTTTGAACCACTTAAAAGCTTCTACCTCGTCCTTTGTAACTCCCCGACCATCTCTATAACAAAAGCCCAAGTATAGCTGCGCATCTGCTTGCCCCTGCTCAGCCGCTTTTTTGAACCACTTGACCGCTTCTACCTCGTTCTTTGTAACTCCACGACCAGCTCTATATCTCCATCCCAGGAAAAACTGTGCATTTGCATGCCCCTGTTCAGCCGCCTTTTTGAACCACTTTACAGCTTCCGAATAATCAACTGCCACTCCCATGCCTAATTCATAACAAGCGGCCAACTCATACTGAGCATCTGTATGCCCTTGCTCAGCAGCCTTTTTGTACCTCTTGAAGGCTTCATCCTCGTTCACTGGCACTTCTTTGCCAGAATCAAAAGTAACGTTTGAAATATTCTGTGCTTCTGCATGCCCCTGCTCAGCCGCTTTTTTGAACCACTTGACCGCTTCCGTCTTATTCTTCTCTACTCCTCTGCCATCTTCATACATTAATCCCAGTTGAAACTGTGCATCTGCATGCTCCTGCTCAGCCGCCTTTTGGTACCAGTTGAAAGCTTCTGCCTCGTCCTCTACCACCCCTTTGCCAGAATCATAACTACAACCCAGATTATACTGTGCAGCTACCTGCCCCTGCTCAGCCGCTTTTTTGAACCACTTGACCGCTTCTACCTCGTCCTTTGTAACTCCCCGACCATCTCTATAACAAAAGCCCAAGTAAAGCTGCGCATCTGCGTACTCCTGATCAGACGCCTTTTGGAACCACTTGACAGCTTCTACCTCGTTTTTTGTAACTCCTTCACCGTCTCTATACATCAAACCCAGGTTACACTGCGCATCTGCCAACCCCTGCTCACCCACCTTTTGGAACCAGTTGAAAGCTATCCGTAATAGCCTCTCTGATTCAACCCGATCAGCAGGCAATTCTTTGCCTGATATGAGAAGTTGGCCGAGCCGCCTTTGCCCTTCAGCCACTCCAGCAGATGCTTGCAGGCAAGTCTTCAAAATATCCGGTTCCAAACCTGCAGCATCAGTCCCGTCTGGGATTGCTCCAGGCAACAATACATGCAGAAATGTGATCAACAGCATTTCTGGAGTAATCGCTGGGATTTCCGTTATGTCCAGGAAGGTGTTCAGCAGATTCTGATCATTCAGGTCATGCGTCAGCCATCGCTCCAGATCGGCACGACGCGCAACGCGTTTGATAGCATCTCCCCAGTTTTCGCACATTGCCACGGCAAGCTCTCGTGCCGTCCAGCATTCATGGGTGCCAAGACGATAAGGTCGTGACGACCTGAGCTCCGAGACGTCAACCGAATTCTCATTAAGTGGCAGCGCTTCGACCGGTGGGCGTAATGATGTATCACCGTTCAGCCATCGCTGGACTTCATTCACACCCCAACGCTGCCGCTGATCATAAGCCAATAACCCCTGACACAGCAGCCTCGCCCGGGGCTCTGTCACCGCATCCAGCGGAATCGGGCGGCGGTTGCTACAGTGAATCGCAATTGCCTGTTCTGTTATACCAACAAACGGATGCCGCCCACCTGCCATTTCTGCCACTATCATCCCCAACGACCACCAGTCCATGGCAGGCGAAATATCCCCAACTATGGCTTCCGGCGCTGCGTATAGGACCGTCCGATGAATTGATCCGGCAATTCGCGAACCCCCGTCAACCAAGGAAGAAATCCCGAAATCCGTCAAGACCAGTTCCAATGGATCAGACCGGCGCACCAGTACATTGTCGGGTTTAATATCGCGATGCACCATCTGAGGTGTAAGATTGTGCATGTAAGCCAGCGCAGCAGATATCTGTGTTACCGTCAGAAGCAGTTCCGTATCCGTTAGGGAGCGATTACGCAGGAAATCAGCGAAGGAGCCGCCTGCTGCAAGCTCCATCACCTCGAAAAAACGCCCCTCGGAACTGCCATACTCCAACTGCCTGATCACATAACGGCCATCCAACCCGGCAATCATACGCAGTACCTCTTCCTTAGGTTCTACACCGGTCCGGTAGAGCTTGATCATTACACTGTCTTTGTTGATACGATTCACAGCAGCAAGCAGATCGGCCTCGTTACCACGCGCAGGCAGTTCGTGTTTCACTTCGTAGCGATCGGCCAAGGCCAATGGCAAACGCACCAGGCCACTGCCACCGGATATCGGTTGATCACGCTTTGTCGCAGATGGGATGGCGAATGGAACATTCCGGGTTATTGAAGCCGATCCCGGCGAACTTTCTTCCCGGGTAGTGGAGGAGATTGTTTCAAGCCTGGAATCCGAAGCCTGAATTGCTGAGACTGTAACAAGAGATGTTCCGCATTTACAAACAAATGCCTCTGCAGAACAAGGAAATGAACAATTTGGGCAGATCTTCATATACGCCATGACAATTTCTCCATGATAAGACCTCGTTGTTTAGCAAGTGCCTGGACTCGATCCATGTCTCCAGGGCGGGGAATACCTATGAACCAGATTGCACCGTCGGTCACATCCACCTGGATTGACGGCGGCCCGGTTGGAATGGTGGAATACCGCTCCTTCCCAAGTGCAGACAAAACAATCAGCGGCTGATTGTCTGATCCTTGCCATGCACAGAGGCTGGGAGATCCCAGGACAAAAGGTTCTGGAATCAGAGCATCGAGGCGATCCAAGAGCTGCGCATGTTCCAACTCCAGGCGCTTCAGGGGAAATCCGCTGTAGCAAAGGATGTCGAATCCATCCGTTGCACGCCATTCCTCCAGGGCGTCCAGAAGAGCTCCGAGGCTGCAAGATTGCTCGAAAGGCTCTCCCCCGGTAATCGTAATCCCATCGATACGGCCCTCGGTCATCTGATAACAGTTTCCTACTAGTTCGACTACGTCGATCAACTGTCCGCCGTCCCAACTCCAGGTGTCCCGAGAAACACAACCAGGGCAGGCCATGCTGCAGCCCTGAAACCATATCCCGAGTCGCCGCCCGGGGCCAAGAGTTGTAACAGGAAAATGCACGCGGCTAAGACGGAGATTCATACCAGTTTCACCGATGAGATGCCGTCAACCGTTTCAATATCCGTGACATTTACAATTGCCGGACCGTTCGCGACACGATCGAACAAGGCTCTGGAAAGCGGATTCACAAACAAGGTCTCTATCCTGTTGCCGATTCCACGGCCGCCGTTGGCCAGTGTTTCCGGATTCGTGCAAAGATTTGTGAGTTTTTCGATAACCTCAGGCGCAATCTCAAGTGTTAAACCATGACACGCCTGCACTCGAGTCTGAACGTTTAGAAGCTGCTTTTGAAAGATCTGTTTGGCGACTTCTGGCGTAATGAAGTTGAAGACGACAATGTTATCACCGAGACGATTCAAGATTTCAGGGCGGACAAGTTTGTATTTGAAAAAATCCTCGATGGAAGCACGAATTCGTATTTCAACCTCATCGTATTCCATGCTCGGATTTACGTTCTCCACTCGAGCGCCACCGGGTCCATCTACATAGATCCCAAGATTTGACGTAAAAACAATGATGGCTTCAGAGAAATAAGCGGTTATGCCCTGTCCGTCGGTGAGACGACCATCCTCAAGAATCTGAAGGAATTTATCCAAAATCCTGGGATGGGCCTTTTCGATTTCGTCAAACAGCACCACGCTGAAAGGGCGCTTTTGAATGGCTTTGGTCAGTTCGCCTCCCTGAAAATGACCGACATACCCAGGCGGCGAGCCAATCAGACGTGCGTCGGTATGCTCTTGAGCAAATTCACTCATATCGAATCGGATATATGCATTTTCATTTCCGAACAAAAGTTTTGACATGGCTTTGGCAAGCTCGGTCTTGCCCACTCCTGTTGGGCCTGCGAAAAACAGTACGCCACGGGGACGACCAGAGGCCGGTTCCGCTGACGCCTGCGCTCCGCTGAGGCCCATGACAGAACGTCGAAGAATATCAACTGTCTTAACTACCGCCTGATGTTGCCCCTTGACCTGCTTTACAAGTTCAGTCTCAGCGTTGCCGATCAAATCGTGCAATTTTTCCTGTTTCCAGGGATTGTCAGTAACGCCGAGTTTATAGAGTTGAACCGCATCCAAAATATCCGCAAAAGGGTACCCCTGGTCTTTTGCCAACTGCACAGTGGAAACCAACCCTGCAAGTTTGAATCCTTCGGTGGAACGTGCAAAAGATTCGACAAGGTCGCGTCTCTTTGCCTCGGGAGTCTCTTCGAATCCCGATAACCCAGTCACCAGGATCGCCGCTGCCCTTTCCCGGATACCAACCTCAGGATGCTGGATCGTCTGGATGCGAATGCGCTCATTTCGTAAGGCAAACCATGCCGGCAGTTCGTTGGTATTCTCGATAACCCAAAAGACCGGATTGAACCGAGCCCGACCGTCGGTCATGGGTAACTGGACGGCTGTTTGCATGAGTTTGAGACTAGTGCCGTACAACTCTCGCTGTCCTTCATCTCCCAGACGGGGAGCATGTTCGATCAACAAGCAGCCACGTGGGGAGCGTAATGTCACAATCTTGCGCATCGTCTCGATCAACATCCGGCTGGACCCCTCGACATGACCATTGGTGTCGAGATTCAGTCCTGTAGCACTTTTGATCTGTGCAATTTTTTCGGGATTCGGCGTGTGAAGAAGAAAATGATCGAACGGATCATAGCATAATAGGAATTCGTAGCCGAATACCTCCAGCAACGAAGCGACAGCGTCTTTCAGGGTCAATGGCAAAGCCATGTTTCCTGCGGGCATGAGTACATAATCATCAACATTTCCGCTGAGTACAAATTGGGGGCGAATAGCCAGAAACCTTGCGATGTCACGTAACCATGCGGGCGCCCGATCATTCAAAGGCAGGTATCCCATGGATGTGGCCAACTGGAAAGAAGGGGGTGCTGTCATCTAAACTCCTTGGTTAGAATGCAGAATATTGTCAAAAGCTCCGTTCGCGAACATCCTTCGTGCCCATGTCGTATTGATTGTTTACTGGTTTCAATCGATCGTCATCAATCACCTGCAAGGCAATAATCCCCGGAGCAAGCTTGCGGGTTAAATTCACAGTCAGTCCCTTTCGAGCGAGCCGATCCAGAAGTCGTGGAACCTCTTGACACCATTTCTGTTCCATTTCCTTATCCCGCAAGGCCGCTTCCATACTTTCCTCGCCCCCCGAACCATACCGTACCATGTCAAAGTTTAGGTGTTGTCGCTGGGAATCAACTGTAAGGCGGCAATGATATTCGCTCCAGGATGGTCGTTGAAAAAAACTTGAACCTCCCTGAGCGAACAGGGTCTTGAAGCCGCTCTGAACTTCATAGCCGAGCTGTTCGAGTGTCTCTTTCAGCGCTATTCCCGCATAGCCTTGTTCTGCAGCGGCAATCGCAGTTCGAGCATTCTTGCGTATATCGTCGGTAAAGATCGCATCACCAGAGGAGACACGCAGCAGATCCTCGCGCAGCGTTCCCTCGGCAGAACAACCCAACACGCCTAGTCGCTGAATATAATCTCTGGCTTCAGCTGCATCCTTATCCCGCAGTTCGGCCATGCGGCACTGCTCATCACGGACGGTCCGGTTCAAGCGATTGATCCTGACCCGAAGATCTGTCACAAGCAATTCGACCCGGACCGGATCTTCGACCTTAAGACAGGATTGCGCCATGGATTCAATTTCTGCCCGAGCTTCAGCATTGCCCCTGACATCAATGCTATCAAGCAACTCCTGAATTTTGCAGTTCTGTTCCTTCCGCTGCTTTGCTGATTCTTTCTCTTTCGGCGGAGCGCTCAGCACCAGGGCGGCAACCAAAGCCGCGGCACGTTCACGCATGGCGATGTTTGCCTTGGCCTTTTCCAATTCGTCGCGCAACCGGATGTAGATCTCGTAGCGATTGTTCATTTCTGTCGCGATTATTTGAGCACCATTTAAATCATTCTCAGAAATACCATCGACCCATGTATTTATTTTCAGTTCCGGTGCGCGTCGCTGCAACATTTCAAGTTGTTTGCAAAATTTCAGGATGCACTTATGATAATGATGTAAGAGTACCTTTGCTTCCCCGCATGTCATGCCATTTCCGACGGGAACCACACTCCAGGTTCCACTTTTGGGTCCGCTCATGTACCTGTTACTCCTTTGCAATTCATTTCAATGGGAATATAATGTTTAGTTGAGCTTTCTTTCCGCGTTGGATACACTATAAAAAATCAATACCAGCTCAGAAGCCGGAATGCAACTGAGGATAGTTGGGATTTAGAGAATTGTGCAAATACGATTCAAACGATGTGGCAATCAGAAATATAAAGAGCGATTTAAAAATGGCATAAGGAATTCAATGAAAAAAAATAAGTCGCCCTTGGCACCGGATCTTTCCGGTGCCAGAGTTGCGGTATGTTTGCAAGAATGTTATTATTTGTTCCCCAGTATTTCCTCCAGAAACGGTGATCGTTTGGCTGCTCTTCCTATATGAGTTTACGTATAAGACAGATTCAGCAAAAGTACACCTCTGGATATCCCAACGAAGGCAATCCTTCGTTCTTCCTCAATTTCCCTCACTTATTAGGAAGACCCCTTCCACAAACCCGCTTCAAAATACAACCGGAAACTCCAGTCCCTTGGACTATCCATTCGACGCTTTTCCGTGATGGTTTGGTGCCGATTAATGCCCGTTTATTTCTCAGTTATATCAACGTTCAAAGGTGTCGCACAGTAAATCAACCCCCCCCCCCCTTGCGGTATGTGACATAAGTGCGCCTTGTCTTCGTATACAATCAGTTTCAGCAACCCCATGATATGGCGCATCGGACCCGTCGCTTTATTGCCTCCACGACTGCTCCAGTTGCATCCGGCCAAAGCGAAAGGTGCCGGGCGGGGTTTGTACCCGCTGGAGAACAGCGACTTGGCATGGCGTACGATAAAAACTCGAATAAATACCGTTGACCGCAAAACGAATAATTCGCAAAAGGATTTACAATTTATATTGAGAACGCATTTCGTTTGGACAGCGCTGTCCAAAATCTATGCACATTTCATCATGGTCATTCCCATATCTACCCTCACGACATATTTTTTCCCGTTTTCCATCTTTCGCAATATCATTCCTGCCATCATAGTTTTAGCCATAAAATCGCCCCACATTCAATGTCATCGACTTTAAAATTTACCCCATTATGATGAATTGGGCTCCCTGTATATAAAACAGGCGGTAAAGCCACATACGGGGTTTATCCCCCCATATCCATCGTCCTGACCGTCCAGCCGTCCTACCCCTGATTAAATGAATAAATAAAATGGGCGATAAGGACGACTTGGGCGGGCACTGGTTCAGTAGTATGGGATATCATACGGTTGCCGCTACTTGAATCATGAAGAGCTTCTCCCATGAGAGTTTTTCGCTGATAATTCCCATTGCAACTGCAGGTACTTTTTTTGTAGTGAAATGAGAGCGAATGAAGTTATGTACCACCCAATAGACATCCAGTGTTCTTTGCAGGGATTCTTCATCTTTCGCGTATGTGTTGGTCTTCCTGCGGTAAGCGGCGTTACGACGGCGAATAGAACTGTTGAATGCCTCACAGTGGTTGGCATGTATGTCTTTATTCTCAATATTCTGAATCGTTTGTGGATGCTCCGGGTATGGCGATTTATACTTGGGACGCTTGGGCGATGAAAATCTGGAACAAATTTTCCTTCGGCAAATCAGAATATGCCGTTACACCCAAAAGTGACTGTAACAGGCACCCGTTACAGTGTGATTACATATGTAACGCAAAAGTATTATAAAATCAACGAAAAGTGTAATTTATTAATGATTACAGCATAATAGAAATTACACTTTGAAAGCCGTTTTGCTTGGCATCCAATACAGTATCTGTCGCAGATAATTGCCTGAAATACACCTGTAATGACATCGAAAGCCTGGGTTGGGCTTGCTACCCCCGGAGAAAAGAGAACCCACCCATCGCAGGAAAATGGACCCACCACCCATTTCCATCGTCCAACCGACTGACACCATTCCTGTAACCAGCCGGCCAGCCACCGCTTTTTGCTTACTGGTGTTTTGTATTATTTATCGGCAGCAGAAAACTCAAGAATAAGATAATTTGTGAACTACAAGCTGAGACACGCCTGGCTTTTTGGGTAGGTCGCATTATAATTTTTGGGTGGGTGAATGATGAACACTCGATGTTTAATTTCAGGTTGGAGTATTCCTTTTGTAATCATTGCATATAGAAAGGAAAATCGGTGCGTTCCTTCGACCAATAAGAATTGATTGGTGCACACTACACTACTGTAAATATCTGGTTGACTCATCAATACAATAGGAAACGGCCATGTCCCATAGCGTTGCATGTGATCGTAGATGATGTAGCCTGTGGGCCTCTGATTATAGATATGCAACCATTCATTTTTAATGTCGCAATCATTGTCATATGAAACATCTTCCATTAATATGTCACCTGAAAATAAGCACTCTTCTACCGTCACGTTTTCATCAAACCACACACAGCATTCCAATAAACGATCTATGTTTTCATATATAATCTGACGGACAAACTCTTTTGGAAATTTCTCAAGAGTTGGTCTATGTTTAATCCAGAACTCTTCCCATGAGATGTTATTATGCGAATATTTATTTAAAAACACTTTCACCACTAACCAAGAGAATCTATTGTTTCAGTAAATCATCTGATGATGAATTTCATTCCTGGATTGCACCTGCGGCTTTCAATATGTTCACAATGTCACTATGGCTTTTCGCAGCACTTAATGCTGTGACACCAAAAGATGACTTAACGTTCACATCAGCCCCCTTTGCAATCAATTGAGAAACAACATCCGTCTGGCCGTAGTCGGCTGCCAGAATCAACGCGGTTCTGCCATCGGCCGCCTTCGTGTTCACGTTAGCACCCTTGGCAAGAAGGACATTGACAACATCAACGTGACCATACAAGGCTGCCACAATCAATGCCGTTCTGCCATCGGCTACCTTCGCATTTATATCTGCACCTTTGCCAATGATTGCTTTTACACAGTTTGTATGGCCACGAAAGGCTGCATGGTATAATGCCGTAACGCCATTGGCCGCCTTCGTGTTCACGTTAGCACCCTTGGCAAGAAGGACATTGACAACATCAACGTGACCATACAAGGCTGCCACAATCAATGCCGTGACTCCATCTTCTGTCTTCGCGTTCACGTTAGCACCCTTGCCAAGCAAACGGACTACAACGTCCGCATGCCCCTTCGAGGCCGCCATTATCAACGCTGTAACACCACTGGAGAATTTCCCATTTGCGTCTAAATTGATAGAAGAATAATTATTTAATTCATTAAGATCACCCTTTTCGGCCGCGATTATCAGTTTGTAATTATTATACTCTACATCAGATATACCTGCAATGATTGCATTTGTTTCGAGGGCACTGGTTCAGTAGTATGGGAAACAACATTATGATTGCATAACAGATTAGATTTGTTGCATAGAGTTCTCTTCGTTTTCATATCGTTGAACTATGAGGAGGCTCCCTATTTTGAAACTGATTGATAGCACCTGCCCCT
>CAJBLH010000162.1 GCA_903953895.1 uncultured Desulfobacteraceae bacterium
GACGCTCTCATAGTAGGTTGCTGCATTCCGCACCATTTCCGTATATTCATCCACCAGGTGCGGAGACACATTGAAGTTATCATAGTTGGCGATGGTGCGAACTTTTTTCCCGATGGGATTAAGAATCCCCATCACCACTTCGTTCATCCGCTGAATATCTTCACTCGTTTTGATATAGTAGTTTTCGAGATTGATGAAGAAAAGGTTATCTGCAGGGCGATAAATGAAACGATCCTCCAGAGGAACGGTCAGTAGATCGGCGCTCAGCCCCATGGCGCGTATCCGGAATATTCTTGAATCCATGAGTTTCGGCGGTTTGCGCATGATAGGCTTGAAATCCATGAGTGCCAGAACCTGGGTTGCAAGATCGATTCCTGCTGCAATTTCAATGAGTTCTATCCCATCCTCGCATAAGGAAAAAACACATCGTTCTGTGATATAGAGTACCGATTTTTTCATCTTTGCCGCATGCCGGCCACCGAAGGTCATCTGTTCCACATGCTTGACAAACTTCTTGTTTTTGCCTTCCTCATCGATTCGCAACTTGCCATTTTCGACGGATGTCTTGAGTCCTCCGGTGGTAAACAGCCCGACAAAGCAGACTTTCTTGGCATTTTGGCTGATGTCGATGAAACTTCCCGGACCGATATACCGAGGCCCGAACTTACTTACATTCACGTTCCCTTCTTCATCTATCTCCGCAGCCCCTAGAAATGCCAGATCAAGACCGCCCCCATCGTAGAAGTCAAACTGATAGGGCTCGTCGATAAGCGCATCGATGTTTATGCCGGCCCCGAAATTCAATCCCGCCATCGGAAGCCCTCCGATCATGCCGGATTCAGCCGTGAGGGTGACGTGTTCCAATACTTTTTCTTCATACGCTACGCCGGAAACCCCTTCGGGCATGCCGATGCCTAAGTTCACGATACTGTTGGGTTTGAGTTCGAACGCAGCGCGTCGGATGACGATTTTGCGGGCGCTCATTTCCAGAGGGGGAAGGGACTGCATGGGCATTCTGAATTCGCAACTGAAAGCCGGGTTGTAAGGTTCGCCGAACGTTTGCCAATGGTTTTCAGGCTTGGACACGACAACACAGTCGACCATGATGCCAGGAACTTTGACGTTACGGGGATTGAGGGTTCCACGCTCGGCAATCCTTTCGACCTGAACAATGACGACGCCATTGGAGTTTTTGACAGCCATGGCCACAGAAAGAGCCTCAAGGGTCATCGCCTCTTTTTCCATGGTGACATTGCCATCTGTATCTGCTGTCGTGCCCCTGATAAAAGCGATATTCAGGGGGAACGCCTTGTAGAAGAGATAGTCTTTTCCATCGACGGTCATCAGTGAGACGATATCCGCACCCTGTGTTTTGGTAAGTTCGTTGAGCTTTCCGCCCTCGATCCTGGGATCGATAAATGTGCCAAGGCCCACATGTGTCAGGTTCCCCGGCTTGCCGGCGGCGATGTCTCTGAAAAGTTGAACCAGGGGGCCCATGGGAATGTTGTAGGCAAGTATTTTATTGGCGTGGATCAAGTTTCCGAACCCCGGGGTCAACCCCGTATGGCTGCAGATAATTCTTCCCACCAAACCTTCCAGTGCAAGATGATTCAGCCCTTTGTTCTTCCCGTCTCCCTGGCCAGCCGGATAAACAAAGGTTAAGTTATTGGGGGTTCCGGTATGCAAAAACCGCTCTTTGAGAGCGATGGCAAGTTCCTCTGCAAAAGCTGCTCCCCCGAACCCTTCCGTTACGACAGTATCGCCATCACGGATAAGACTGATCGCCTCTTCAGCAGTGACGATTTTTCCCTTCTTCATGCGTGTTGCGGTTCTCGGGTCAATTATGGGGTGTTTGACCACTTTTGCGGGTGTACTCTCTGTCATGATGCCGATCCTTTCTTCTTTCTGTAGGCTGTAAATCGAAAATTTCATCTATTGAGCGGTGACAAGCCCTGGCCCAAGCGCATTCATTATAAAATCACTGCATGACATCTGGCAACAGGTAATGGGGGGTATGGTCACAGATTTTTGGAATGCGAATCGAAAAAACCACATGGTCAAAGAGATAAAATGTTCCAGATGAAAAATTATCGTACAAAGTGAAAACGATGGGGAAAATATTTTCACGATAAATGCGTATGAGCAATGGCTTGTTCACCTCTTAATCTGATTACTGATCGCTTTCTTTTTGCGGGAAAAAATGTATTTACTTGTTTTTGATATCCATGATATCGCGCAATTAATTCATAATTTGTGTTGACCAGAGAAAATGCGGGCGGTTTCCAATGAAAAAAATAGCCATAAGCGAATATCGCAAAGAATTTGAAGCGTTTATTGAACAGGAAAGACATCTTGCCCTCATGATTTTTTTGCGGGTAGACAGATGGGGAAATTCAAAAACAGCCGTCAAGCATAAACCTTATGGGGAATGGATATCCTATACCTGGGCAGAGTTCGGCGAGCAGATCGATGCAGCCGCGATGGCGCTTCTTTCGATGGGCGTCAAGGAAAAGGAGATGGTCGGTATTTTTGCCGACAACCGGGTGGAATGGTCCATTGCCGATCTGGCCGCGATGAGTATCGGGGCGGTGTCGGTTCCCATATATGGAACGAACTCAGCCAGGGAATCGCAGTACATCGTTGAGGATGCACAAATCAGAATTCTGTTTTCCGGCAACCAACAACAATATGAAACGTCTTTGTCCCTCTTGGGAACAGCCGCTTATCTTGAGAATATCGTGGTTTTTGATCGGAATATCACCATTGCAAACAGCGATAAGGTGATGCATTTCGATGACTTTCTGGCGATGGGAAGGCACTCCGATCAGCAGGATGCCTTAAAGTCCGCCCGATCACAGCTCAGTGCCGATGACCTTGCCACCCTGATCTACACATCCGGTACGACCGGAGAACCCAAGGGAGCGATGCTGACCCACCGGAATATCCTTTCCATGGTGTTTGACCCGGATGAAAATTTGACCCTGGGTCCGGATGATGTCAGTCTTGCATTTCTGCCCCTTTCCCATGTCTTTGAGCGGGCCTGGACATATTTCACCCTGATGCGAAGCGGAGAGAATCACTACTGCCATGATACCAAGGCAATTCTGGAATTTCTGCGGGAATCCCGGCCCATGTACATGTGCAGTGTTCCACGCATGTGGGAGAAAATTTATGCAAAGGTCAAGGAAGGCGTTCATACGGCTCCGACGGTTAAAAAAATCCTCTTTAACTGGGCGTTATCTGTCGGCGGCCGCGTTGCAACTTCGGTAAGAGACCAAAAGCCCATCCCTGTATTACTATCCTTTCAGCACAAACTTGCAGAAAAACTGGTATTGGGAAAAATCCGTGCCATTTTTGGGGGGAGAAACAAGATTTTTAATTGTGGAGGATCGGCATTTTCAGCGGAAATAGCTGAATTTTTCTTTAATACCGGCGTATTGTTGCTTCAAGGATATGGTCTGACCGAATGTTTTCCCATCTGCATCGCCAATGAAACACATAATAAGTTTGGCACCTGTGGTCCGGTGCTGCCGCTTGTGGATGTGCGGGTGTCTCCGGAAGGCGAAATTCAAGCCAGAGGCCCTGCTGTGATGCAGGGGTATTACAACAAGCCGGAACTGACCCAAGAGATGTTTACGGAAGATGGTTGGATCAAAACCGGTGATATCGGCACTGTCGATGCCGAAGGCTACCTGACCATCACCGACCGGATAAAAGATATGATGAAAACATCCGGCGGCAAATACATCGCCCCTCAACACATCGAAACCCTCTTGAAGGAAGATTTTTTTATGGATCAGGCGGCTGTCATCGGAGACGGCAGAAAATATGTCTCCGCCCTGATCGTACCGTCATTTGAGCCGTTGGAGAAATATGCAACTGAACAGGGCATCCCTTTTTCATCCCGGGACGCATTGCTGAAAAATCCCGAAATACTCAGTTTCTATCGTGAACGGATTGACTATCGGACGCGGCATCTGGGTCAGGTTGAAAAAGTGAAAAAATTTGCACTGCTGCCCCGTGAATTCAGTCAGGAGAAAAGAGAGCTTACGCCGACACAGAAAATTCGAAGAAAGGTCATCAATGATCATTTTAAGGATATCATCGAAACCATGTACCCGGATGGATGATACGGCGAATGACGATGAAAAACGTATTCATATTTCCGGTACAGGTCAGGTTCCGGGATATTAGGCGGCAGGGGCCATGTAAACAATACCTTGTTTTTCACGTATTTTACGGATGCCCGGTTGGCATTTTTCCAAAAAATAGCCAACTGCACGGATTTTTCCAATTTTCCCTTTATTTTATCATGGCCCATATCCGTTGCGATTATCTCAGGCCTGTGACGCTGAATACCCGACTCTTCCTTCAGATATGGGTAAAGGAAATCGGAGGCAAAAGTTTTAGACTGAGCTATCAACTGGTGGATGCGTCGGATGGGTCAACTGTTTATGCGGAAGGCGAGTCTGTTCAGATATGCTTTGATTATGCGGAAAACAGGTCCATCGCGGTTCCAGATGAACTGAAACAACAATTGCAAACGTATCGATCGTAGCCATTTTTGCTCCGATCATTCTGTTGAAAAATGGGTTACACGATTTCGTCCGCTTTTTTTCGATTGATACAACGCCTTGTCGGCCTTGTTTATACAGTCGATTGCGGTTTCATTCGAAGAATACCGGATTGTGGCCACTCCTAAACTGATTGTAACATAATTTGATGTTTGAGATGTTTTGTGTTCGATACAAAGACTTTCAACGCGGTGTCTTATCTTTTCAGCAACTACACCAGCCCCTCGTTTGTCTGTTTCCGGTAGAACACAAACGAATTCTTCTCCGCCGTAGCGGGCGCATAAATCAGCCGAACGGAATATCCCTGTCTGAATCATTTGAGCAACGTGCTTTAAACAATCGTCGCCTGAGACATGTCCATAATAATCGTTGTAGTCTTTGAAATGATCAATATCCATCATTATCAGTGACAGTTCCCCGTTGGATCGCGAGAGCCTTTTATATTCAATCGCCAGCTTTTCATTAAAATATCTGCGGTTGAATATACCTGTCAGCCCATCGATATTGCTGAGTGATTCTAGTTTTCGATTAGCTTCTTGAAGGGCTTTCTCTGCGAGTTTCCGATCATTGATATCGCTCATCACGAGGCGACTGACGGGAACATCGGCATCCTGCGCGATGGTGGCTACCAGATGCGCCCAGAATACAGTTCCGTCCATTTTCGCCATCCGCAGCTCGCATATCGGCAGTTCACCATTCTCAATAAGCTGTTTACAATGGCAGGAATAGATATCCTGGTCCGCATCGACGATAAACCGGGAAATCGGCTGCTTGATCAGTGCATTCCGGGCCATGCCCAGCAGGGTCGCAGCAGTAAGATTGGCTTCCAGAATCAAGCCTTTTTCACAGATCGTGCAATAACCAATCGGCGCCAGATCGTAAAGATCGAAATAGCGTGACTTCGTGGTTTCCAGTTTATCCTGCGTTACGCGGAGTTTTTCGTTTTGAGCTTCCAATTCAATCTGATTCTTCCGCAACTGCCATTCAACTTTCTTTTCCTGCTCCAGCACCTGTCGCAGTTTTTCATTTTTTTCCTGAAGTTCAAGAACCAGTGCGATGCGGTCTTTACGAACCAGATAATAGTTCATGGCATCCCGAAGCGCTTGTTTTAATTCTTCCGGCTTTGTCGGCTTGGTGATGTATCGATAAATTTCACCGGTGTTGATGCAGTGCAGCAATTGATCGAATTGTAAATTGGCGCTCAATGCCATCCGAACCGTATCCGGATATATCTCCTTGACATGTCTGAGGAGGGTTGATCCGTCCATTTCGGGCATTTTCATGTCACTGATGATAATATGAATCGGCATTGCTGCCATTATACTCAATGCCTCGACGCCGCTACCGGCAAAACGCACCGCATAGTTCTCCCTGCCCATCAGACGTTTGATAGCGCTCAGTATGTCCGGTTCATCATCCACAAACAGTACATGGATATCGTTCATTGTTTAAACTTCCCTCGCCTGTATTTCGGCCTATACCATCGATTCCTGTTGAATACACCCAGGTTATCGTTTCGAGCGGCCCCCTCTTGGCCCTCCCTGGCTGTGGGAGGAGCAAGATATATCTCTCTCTCCCAGCCAGGGAGGGTCGAGGAGTATGATCAAAACGATGAACAAGATCGGTTTCATGACGATGCCCAGGTAATCAGCCCAGGTGTATATTTGATCCATTGGTCTCCCCGTGGTGTTACCCTGACCGTGTAGGCAAATTGTCCGGAAACTTTGCAGATCGTGCTGCAAGCATACTGGTAGTGGTTGTATCCCCGATCATGACTTACGGACATGGTTTCGGTCTGTATATCTTCTATCGATTCAGCATGTTTTTGAATTCCCAGACATAGCTCCACATCCACTTCAGAAGGACCGAGTACGCCGAGATTCACTGCAATCGTCACGCTGAAAGAATCTCCGACCCGATAAAATTTTTGGGGATTGACAACGATCGGCGGATTGAGATGAATCTGATTCCAGTGCAAGGCCAGTCGCTGGTGCTGATCTGCCAGATGTGCGGCTTCCGCAGCCTGATTGGATGAAAGTTCCCGAAACCGGAAGGCTCCCGGAGAATAAAACCGATCCTGGTAGTCGCCAACCATGCGCTGACTGCTGAACCGGTGCATGGCCATTTTCATGGAAGCCTTCATCATGCGGACCCAGCCTACCGGAACGCCGCTCTTGCTTCTGTCGTAAAAACAGGGAATGACTTCATTTTCCAGAACATTATAGAGAGATTGGCTGTCCATCCGATCCTGATAATCCGGATCTGCAAAATCGGTACTGTCTCCAATCTTCCAGCCGCAGTCATTCGAATATCCCTCTTCCCACCAGCCATCCAGAATACTGAGATTCAGCACACCGTTAATCGCCGCCTTGATACCGGATGTACCACAGGCTTCAAAAGGTCTTCGCGGGGTATTGAGCCAGACATCCGCCCCCTGAACCAGGTGATGGGCGATATGCATATCATAATCTTCCAGAAATATGATCCGGTGCTGCACGCTGGGTCTACGGGAAAATTCGATAATGCGTTTGATGAGATCCTTGCCTTCAGTATCCCGGGGATGCGCCTTACCGGAAAAAATAAACTGGACGGGATAAGTATCGGAATTCAAAATGGCTTCCAACCGCTCAGGCTCCTGAAGGATCAGGTAGGCGCGTTTGTATGAGGCGAAACGTCTGGCAAAGGCAATGGTCAGAACATTTTGATTCAGCACGGATTCGGCATCTTTGATTTTATCGGCAGGGGCATGACGATGCAGATACTTTTTGATCAGCATCTCCCGGCAGGTGCGGATCAGCCTGGATCGATTCATATCGTGGGCCCGCCAGAGTTCTTCATCATGAATCTGATCGAACCGCTTGGTGATATCCGCATGCTGGGTATCCCTGTGCCAGTCGGGACCGATATAGCGCTCGAAAAGCAGAGCATTTTCATGGGATATCCAGGTACGGATGTGAACCCCGTTCGTAACATGCGTGATCGGAATCTCATTTTCGAAAACCCGGGGCCAGATATGCGTCCACATCCGACGGGCTACTTTCCCGTGTAGCTTGCTGACCCCGTTGCAATACTGGGACATACGCTGGCTCAGTACAAACATGGAAAAAGGCTGGTCGGACGTGGCCGAAATGGTCTGACCCCATGAGAGCATTTCATCGAGTGACGTCTGAAGTGTTTCCTGAAATGGCAGGAGATAGGGTTTTACCTGAAACGGCGAAAATTCCTCATGACCGGCGGCAACCGGTGTATGTGTTGTAAAAACCGTTGTTCGGGGAACAATCTCAAGGGCTGTCTTGATATCGATTTTTAGACCGGACATAAACAGGGCCAGGCGCTCTATACTGGCAAATGCACAATGTCCTTCATTCAAGTGGCAGATGGTCGGAAATATCCCCAATGCAGTCAAGGCCCGCATCCCCCCGATACCTAACAGTATTTCCTGTGCGAGCCGTTTTTTGGGGTCACCGGTATATAGACTTGAAGTGATATCCCGGATTTCCGGAGGATTGTTCCGAATATTGGTATCCAGAAGATATAGAGAAATTCGGCCGATATTGAGCTTCCATACCATAGCATGAATGACCCCTTCGGGACCGGTAACCGATATCCGGACTTCTTTTCCTTCGGGGTCCAGGGCCTGTTCAAGGGGAATGGCGTACATATCGGTTCTGTGGTAAACTTCCTGCTGATAACCGTTATAATCCAGGAACTGCTGAAAATAACCCTGCCGGTAATACAGCCCGACCCCTGTCAGCGGAATCCGCATATCGGAGGCGGATTTCAGATGATCTCCAGCCAGAATACCCAGCCCGCCGGCGAACAGCGGAAGGTTTTCGTGAATGCCGAATTCCATCGAAAAATAGGCGATTGTTCCCCGGTTTCCAAAAACAGAAAATGATGGATGCATCGGTGCTTGGATCATGGACTCGAAACGTGCCTGGACCTGCTGTTGAATTGCCAGAAAACTGGGATCTCGAGCTAATTCCTGAAGTCGCTCCGGAGAAACCATGGTTGAAAGAACAATGGGGTTTCTGTTGGATTCACGCCAGAGCTGGGGATCGATATGGCGAAACAGTTCAACGGCGTCGCGCTGCCAGCTCCACCAGAGATTTCTGGATAATTTTTCCAGAAACAGTAACTGTTTGGGAATGTTCGGAAAAACATGCACAGTCTGAAATTGGGCCATAATCAGTCCTAAAGATTATTAACGTCTTTGTTCATTTTATTGGTTTCATACACCTGTATGTCTTGCAGCAGCCTCATCCAGCACATTTCTGAGCATTGCCGCCAGATCACCCATTGCCACGGGTTTCATGAGAAACCCTTTTACGCCGATACCCCTGGCCCGCGCTTCATCTTTTTCATCACTGAAACCCGTACAAATGATGATCGAAATCCCCGGCCGGATCGATATCAATTCCGCGGCCAATTGATCTCCGGTCATATTCGGCATCCCCCTGTCGCTGATTACCAAATCAAAACGATCAGGGCCAGCTCTGAAAACAGCCAAAGCATCTGGACTGCTCGTACGAACCGTCACCTGATAGCCAAGTTTTTCGAGCATCTTCTCAACCATAAACGCAATCGGCGATTCATCGTCGACCAGCAGAATTCGTTCGGAACCTGTCGGATATTTACCGGCGGCGGCAGCAACTTTCTTATCTCCGGCATCTTCAAGAAGGGGTAAAAACACATTAAATACAGTTCCCTTGCCAACCTCACTGTTGACCTGAATATCTCCACCGCATTCCTTGATGATGCCGTGTACCACGGAAAGCCCCAATCCCGTGCCTTTTCCCTGTTCTTTAGTGGTAAAATAGGGCTCAAAAATTCTATCGATCACTGTTTGATCGATTCCGATACCGGTGTCTGACACGGTAATGCATGCATATCGGCCGGATCGCATGGCATGGAAATGGAGTTCATCTTTTTCAAATATCACAGGTTTCAGTGCGATATCAATCGCACCGCCGGTTTGCTGAACGGCATGATAGGCGTTGGTGATCAGGTTCATCAAGACTTGATGCATTTGCGTGGGATCTGCGAAGATCATACCGCAATCGGATGCGACATGGCAGGTGATTTCAATATTCTGCGGTATGGTTGCGCGGAGCAGTTTCAATACCTCTTTCAGAATGGGCTGAATTCGGAGCGGAAGTTTCTGGATGTTTGATTGACGGCTGAAAGCCAGTATCTGTTTGACAAGATCGCCGCCTCGCTGTGCAGATTTGTGAATCTGTTCAAGGCTTTCATATGCCGGATCTTTCGATGGCATTTCTTCTAAAAGCAACTCTGCAAGACCGCTGATCGGAAACAAAATATTGTTCAGATCATGAGCAATGCCGCCGGCAAGTGATCCAATCGCCTCCATTTTCTGTGCCTGCTGGAGCTGGGTTTCCAGTTTGGCTTTCTCCAATTCTGCCTGTTTTCGCTCGGAAATATCCCGTGCTGCAGATAATACCACCGGTTCACCGTTCAAATCGAAGACCTGACTGGTGATTTCAACCGGAATACGACGGCCGTCTCTGGTCAACTGGGCGCTTTCCCAGAATACAAACTCACTGGATTGAGATTCCGCCATTCTCTGCTGAAGACTGTTTCCAGCCTCCGGAGCAAGGATGGCCATTGGCGTCATTTGGAGCAACTCGTCACGGCTGTATCCCAGTTGCCGGCAGGCGACATCGTTAACCTCGATGAAACGACCAGCCAGACTTTCTATCGGCCCATAATTGACGAACAGCCCATCGTTGATTCCATTGAAAAGCTGACGGAATTTTTTCTCACTGAACAGAATATTGTTTTCAGTGCGCTTTTGGTCTGTCACGTCCATCATAGTGATGATGAGATGCTTGCATCTGTTTTTGTCCATGTAGTCGGTCATATATTTTTCTATGAGACGATTTTCCCCATCGGCGCGAATGATGTTGAAATGATAATGATGCTGATAGTCTCTCCCATTCAGAAATAACAAATAATTGTTCATTACGAAATCCGAAGACTCGGGGGCGACAAAATCGGTAAATCTGCCGCCGCCCAAAACCTGCTCTCGGGAATAACCGCTGATTTCGAGCATTCTGTTGTTCACCCAGGTTATTCTGGCCGTTTCATCGATGATGCAGATGCCTTGATGGGAAAATTCCGATATTGCCCGAAATCGCTCTTCGCTTTCTTGCAGGCTGCGTTTGGAGTTTTGTTCCCCGGATAAGGCGATGCTGAGACCGTTCAGCATCGTCGCCGTGGTCAGGGTGACAAAAGAATTCAGCAGTAAAAAATTCACAGACATGACCAGCCATTTTTCAATGACATTATCGTATTGCATCATCCACTGGAGCCGGCCGTACGCCATGAAAACCGCAATGGACAAGAATATGAACGCATTCAGTACCAATGTCCAGAGGGCAGATTCAAAACCGATAATGACGCTGATGATGACCGATGCGCCGAACAGCCAGATATAACCGGCACCCACTGGTCCCAGAAAAAGCAAAAGGAAGGCTCCGAGAATATACAAAACGATAGCAACGATGCCGGTCCGAACTTTTAAGGGCCAATCGCGACCTATAATTATGATTGCGGAGGTAATATAGGCTGTTGAATCCAACAAAATGACATTCCATAACCCTTCCTGATACGCCACCCAAATTGACGGGATAAGCGCGAAGGGACCCAATGCGGCAGCCAGAAAACAAATGATGAAAAGTATCCGTTCTCGCCAGAATGTCAGCGGATCACTGTCCCACACATAGGCGGGCAAGAATCGCCTTTCCAGTTTAGACCACCTGGCTTTTATTATTTCTACGGTGGTGATATGCAATAGCTAACTCCTATGCGGCTGTAAGCAACTGGATTCAGGCTGACCAGGCACTGCTCAACCTAGCATCATGCGGGTAAATTCTATCGATGACGGTATCCACCAGAACAGTTATCATCCAGACAATCGCGCATCCGATGATAACACATTCCAGCCGTTCGAATGCAATCATGACGCGAGCGCCCTCATACACCGGAATCATGATGATGACAAAAGCCACCAGTGCCGATCGCACCGTTTTATATATCCGCTGGATTTTGCTGAGGATGATGGTTAAAAGTATGCAGAGACAGCACCTCTCAGATTTTGGCGCATAGCTTCTTTAAAAAATGTTGGAATTGTTTCAACGGGAATATCCGATAAAAGTATCATTTAATCAAGCAGGCATTTCCACTTCATAGCCGGATTTCATGTTTTATTTCACCCCAAAGATAAAAGTGGATCATGGCATAAATCATGCTGTATAATAAAACACGTTGACAGAAATGACGCTATGGCGGGTGATCGCGTAACGTGAATTGAAACGACGGAAAGGCTCTCTCTTTTGATCTTGATGACCAGGTCGGTCGATATGATCGGGGATCAATCGGAAGTTGCAAATAACGATTGACAAAAAACAATGAAATAGTTGACAATTTTTGTAACGGATGAGCAAGGGTAGATTTATCGCCTTTCCCTGCAAATCACTTCCGGAAAACGGCTTTTGATCAAGTATAGAAGCTTGAACATCTAATGGTCAATATACCAGGAGGCAATATGAATATCGGATCCAGTCTTTCAGCACTGAATGCATTTTCCACCAAGATGGATGTTACGGCCAAGAACGTAGCCAATGTCAATACCGATGGCTACAAAAGCAGCAGTGTGGCGATTGTAGGCGGTCAGGAACAAACCGTAAAAACCAATATTGTAAAAGATAATTCGCCAGGCCCTTTGGTACCGAGCCAATCGGCTAAGAATGGTGTTGTGGAAGCGTCGAATGTGGATATGGTGAAGGAGATGACGCAACTGCCCCCTACACAGATTGGCTACAATGCAAATTTGAAGATGATGGAAACCAATTTTCAAATGCAGGGCACCTTGCTCAACATGTTCGCTTAAGGTCATGCATTCAAGGCGTGATTCAAGGCGTGATTCAAGGCGAACTGGCAGATTTATTTTCTGCCATCCGGCTGTGCGGAAACCGTTCCTCACGGTCATGCATATACGTTTATCCGGCTTTTTGCTGAACGCGATGGGGTGTCCTTTTCGCTGTAATCCTGCCGTTGTTCCGATTTGGTAATCGTTGTCGTCGTTCCGCCCGCCACATAGGATTTCCCGCACTCCGAACAAACTGAATAATGGATGGCGACACTCTGCGCCACCACCTTGCGCCCCTTTTGTCCTGCTCTGGCCTGCTCATTAGTAACATGTTCCTGCTCATGGGCTCGGACCTGGCTTTCCGCAGCGCCGGGCGCAACACGGGTCGGTGTCTGAAAGGACACTGAAGAATCGTCGGATACATCCTTATATTTTCGGTTACTGCATGTTTGACATTCCTCAGATCCGCTGACCTGGTTTTTTTTACCCACTCCCAACTGTGCAGATGTTTCACTGCCCTCGATCGGACCACCCTCCTGTTTTTGCCGGGCAATCGCCATTGCTGCTGGACTGAGCGTTAGGATATCTTCCGGAAAACCCAACGATTTTGCAGGAGAAACAGCCGAAAGCGGGTAGGGCAACAACTGTTGCTGCGGTACAGGCACAGCCTGTGGCATTCCTTGTGTGATACCTTCCATAGTATTTCCCTTGATCGAGCAGATAGCCCGTCGTTTATCGGACAATAAAAAAGCAAATCACGTGCCATGGTTGTACGATATCAAAAAGTTCAAAATCTCGGATTGTGGCGGAAAAAAGTAAAAGAAATGATATTCAATCGCACTGTTATACTTTGCATTGACAACAGCGCGGATAACGATTAAATATCCATAAAACATCATTTCATTTCAGTCAATAATACGAGGGCTATGCGCATGAAAATTCAATTCACCCATTTTGGCATGCATGAAATCGATCCTGAAAGTATTCTGACCTTCCCGCTGGGAATTGCGGGGTTCGAAAACCTGACTCGCTACAAACTGTTCCATGAAGAGAAAGAGCAACCCATTGTGTATTGGTTGCAAGCCATCGATGACCCGGATGTCGCTTTTTCGGTGGTTGATCCGGCACAGTTCGGCCTGTATTATGACATTACCTTGACAGATGAAGAAACGGCCTTGCTGAAAGTCGAAAGCGAGAATGACATCGCGGTCATGCTGATTGCATACAAACAGAATTCAGACACCGCAGGCAGCGACAATGTCAGGGCCAACATCAACGGCCCGGTGATTATTAATGCCCGAACCCGCCTGGGAATGCAGAAGGTTCTGGTTGAACTCAAGGCAAACATTACCTTAAAAAACGGTTAAGTTCCACCTTGATCGCCTACAAGCCGAGCTTTTAAACCCCCCTCATCCGATCCTCTCCCTTAGGGGTAGGGTGCTATAGCTTTCAAGAAAATATTTTGGGGAAGGCAGCAGGGCGGGATAGACCTTCTGTTGGCCATCCCCGACCGATAACGCACCCAACAGCTTTATCTTGAAAGCTGTAGCGGAAGTGTCAAGCGGATTTCATATCCCGGTAACTTATGATGCCACAAAGAGACGAGGCATTGGTTACTGCCGCAATAATGGCCCGTTCCATGACTTGGGCTGCCAATAGGCCCACGACGCTCAGGTCTGCCTCGATGTCTCCGGTTGACATGGCAAATATCGTATCGCCGTCAAACATGGAATGAGCGGGCCGGATGGTTCTGGCGTAGCCGTTCTGCGCCATGGAGGCCAGCTTGGTGACCTCGGATTTGGTAAATGCCGCATTGGTGGCTACAATGCCGATGGTCGTATTCCCGGCGAAAAGATTCTTTTTCTCGGAACAGCGTTGGATCATGATGTCTTCTGTGTCCGCCAGCGTTTCCATGTCCTCGTTCAGCGGACCTGCCAGTTTTTCCCGGGTCCACGGATCAATGATATCTCCCAGACAATTGACAGCAACCAGTGCGCCGACTTTCAACTCTCCGGCCTGCAGGGCGAAACACCCCAGCCCGCTTTTCATGCACCGTTCCGTTCCTAGAATTTTGCCGACCGTTGCCCCGGTTCCGGCTCCGATACATCCCTGCATACAGGAACCGCGCCCGGCGTTCACGCATGCCTGATATCCCATGGCTTTATCCGGCCTGATCCGCCAGTCCCCGATGGTCAGATCAAAGAGTACGGCCCCGCAGACAATGGGAACCCGGGTGACCTGCACATCAAATCCGATGCCTCTTTCCTCCAGATACTGCATCACGCCGGCAGCGGCGTCCAGACCAAAGGCACTGCCCCCGGCAAGCATGACGGCATGAACCTTCTGAACAAGATTGACGGGATTCAAGAGATCGGTTTCCCGGGTTCCCGGAGCTCCGCCCCTGACATCAACACCCACACAGGCGCCGGCCTCGCAGATGATGACCGTGCAACCCGTTGCTGCATCCAGATTCTGTGCATGTCCTACCTGAATGCCTTCGATTTTGGAAAAATCTATTTGTTTTGTCATATTGACCTCTAAAAACCCGGCAGGGGTTGTTGATAGATCATCGTTTCAATCCATTTATATTTTACCGCAAAGGCGCAGAGGATGCAAAGATAACGCCGGTTTCTCATTGAATTCTCTTTGCGCCCTCTGCGTCTTTGCGGTGAATATACTCTCAGTTCTTTCCTGTGAGGCTGAAATCGTAAATTCCGGGAGAAGAACCTTCGATGGCCATAGCACCCACAGACTCGGCATAAAACCCGGCAGGGCCGACACCTCCGATAACGGCATAGGCATAACCGCTGTCCTTCATGCTGTGAAGACACGACAGCAACAGCATGGTTCCCACGCCCTTTCCCCTGGCATGCACAGCCACTCCGGTCGGGCCGAAGAAATTCAGGCGGGTACAGTCGTAGCAGGCAAAACCGATCAGGGCTGTGTCTTTCACTGCGATGAAACAGGATGGGGACCTGACGGTAAAGGCGATTTCACATTCAAGCGCCCAAGAAGGGTTGAAGTGCTTGTTGACCCAGTCCAGCAGCAGCGGCTTTTCCCAGACATTGGGACGACGGACCCGAACCCCGATCTTCTCCATTTTTTCCGCATAACCGGTCAAATCGGGAATGTCATACAATCGGACGAGCATGTCAGTCATTCAAGAATGTTCCTCCTGATCTTAATTGCGGTCTATCAGTCATCGATCATCCTGAATCAATCCGATATTTTTTTCAAAAGAATGTTTCCGCTGCCGGGAATGCTGACGGAAAGCGTTTTTTGATTGTCCTGGGGCTGAGCGATCAGAACACCACCGGTCTTGACATGGAGCCACAATGCGCCTTGGCGCTTTTTCCATCGTACCGGCGTACTTTCCTGATCCACCATCCACAGTCCTTTGCCGTCTGGCTGCAGTGTCAGCGTCACTTGAACACCTTCCATTCTCGGCGATTCATACCGTCCCTGCCAGCTCAAGTCGGATTCACATGCACAGAAAACCAGTCCGGCAATCACCAGCCATACGACCCGAAACGACGCTCGCATCATCCGTCCACCTCCTTCAAGGATAGCAGCAGCCAGTCCTCCAGTTGCAGGGCCGATGGAAACCAGAGTACCTGGACGGTCATGGCCAGCCACAGCAGATCCCGCAACAATGTCTTCCATGTGAGCGGATCCTCGATCGATGTAAAACAGCCGCACCCGATGGGAATCCCCCGTGCCAGGGTAATGACAATCGCCACACAAAAGACCACCAACATCGATCCGGTCAGAACCGCGGCGGCTCGAGTCCGCAATCCCAGAACCAGCATCAGGCCGCAGATCAGTTCCGTCCATGGCATGATCAAGGCCATGAGATGAACTCCCCAGAACGGTACGATCTGATAACTGGCGATTGTTTCCGCAAACTCTCCGGGATAGTTGATCTTGTACATGCTGGCAGTGATAAATATCGCACCAATATAAATTCTAAACACCAACCCCAGAAACGGGTGCGCCGTTGCCTTTTTTATCCATACAACCGCATTCATCGCCCGCTCTCCTGTTTCTCCCATGCAGCCATACCACCGGTCATGACTTTGACATCATCATGGCGCTGAAGCAGACGATACGCCACTTCCTCGTCATAACGCTTGCTGAAGGTCCGGCCATAGACTACAACGAGCTGGCCGAGCTGCAGGCGGGGAGCCAGTTTCATGGAATAGATGATATCAAAAAGCGGGGCCGGGATATTGACAGCATTCGGAATATGGCCCAGATTGAAAAGTTCAGCAGGTCTGGCATCCACCAGAACGATGTTCCCCCTGTCAAGCAGTTGCCGGACAGACCGGGCATCCACCTGGGGCGCCGGCTCCCGGAAAGTGTCTTCCGGCAGAAGCGCAATGCCGTTGGGATTGGAAAAATTGAACAGCAGCGAAAGCAGCGTTGAAACCACAAGAAACAGCAGCACATCAGTGGCGCGAAATCGTCCGACCTGTTCGATTTTTTGATGAAACAACTCCTTCAGGCGGATGCCGGCAACCTCCAGCAGACGGATTTGCTGACGGGCATCGGTCAGATCCACAATGGTCTGCCGCAACGCGTCATTGGTTCGGAACAGATCATCATTGAGGGCCTGCACGGTTTCGTACGCCCGAACATTCTTTAAGAAAACCATGAAATTGGCGGTCAAACCGGATAAGATATCCTTTTCTTCCAGCTTATACTCGCGCCCATCTATCGCTGCACCCAGACCGACGACGCCAAGAAGCGAATCGTCCATCATGAACAACAGTGCAATATCAACATCAAGGCCCGTTTCAAGCTCCGGGAAAACCTGGTGCGGATCCCCGATAAACGTCACGGACATGGGGGCGAGTCTTCGGTTTTCAGCAGTCTGGAAACCCCGGTAAAGATATTTTTCAGCGGATTCGACCGTCCAGTCCATGTCGAATCGGGCGCCACGGTTTGCGGACATCACCTGTTGGTTCCGCCGGTCACAGATCATCAGCATGGCCTGAGCAGATCCATTAACCCCCATGATCATCAGCAGAAAACTCTCCAACAACTTCTGAGATGAGGTAATCGGACTCAACTCGGCGGTAAGCTCATAGAGGGTCTTCAGATAATACATCTGCTGAAAAACCAGTTTGTCGCGTTCTTCCGGAAAAACCGCAGTCTTTTCGACGGAAAGGCCGATATCACCGGCAGCGATCAACGCGTCAACTCCGAAATAATTTTCCAAAAAGCATCCAGATCCTCGATAATGCCTAAATGGGTATAAAGAACCTTGCTATCCGGACCTAGCAACATCGTAAACGGCGTACGCGGTTCGCCGAGCAGCTTGTGTACGTCGAAGGAAGGGTCCGGCGAAATAGGGAAGCTGTACTGCTTCTGTTCATTCAGGTACTGAATTTCTGTCTGATTGCCGCCAGCGGCAATGGCCAGCATTTTGACCTTTCCCTTCAGACCGCTCTTTTCAATCCGGTTATAGAGTGTATTGAAAATCGGCGCCTGTCGATAGCAGGCCGGACAATAAACTCCGATAATCTCGATAAGCAGCAGATTCGTACGGATATCCGGGAGCCTGAATGCCGGTTTTGTAATCCCGAGATAGGCCCTATCCTTTTCAGATGGTGGTGGCGGGAGTTCAAAAGTGGCCAATTTATCGCCTTTCTTGGGAAGCTCCCCGCCGAAAGTCGGGGCGCCAAGAAACATCCCGCCCGCAAAACCGATCATCACCAGCAATCCCAGCAATTTCCGGCAAGATATCATCACTATCGCCTCCTTCTTTTATATCAGCCCCTTACTCGGAGAACCCGTCATTGCAGCGCCTCCTCTATCGAAGCGACCACCGGCACGAGTTTCCCGAGGCCGACGATATCGAACACTTTTTTAAGATTATCCGACAGACCAACCCCCACGACGTCCTTCCCCATCTTTTGACTTTCTAATAAAAGCTGGGTGAGAATGGCAATGCCGGCGCCGTTGACAGCGGAGCTTTCCAGAAAATGCAATATGATCCGGCGCTTGTTGAGGGCAAGGGCTTCGCGGTAGCAGGACTGGAACTGGGACTCCTGCCCGGCTGTAATGCTGCCACGGATGGTAATCATTGCGGCATTCTCACTCTCCTGAAGCTCAAAATCCCGAATGTTTTCAGAGGCTATTCGACAGCGTTCTTGGGCGTTTTTAAGGGCCTGTTCCAGAAGATGCCGCTGGATCGGTTTATTGATGAAATCGGTAGCATCCAGATTCAGCGCCTGAATAGCTAGATCCATATCCCCGTGGCCCGTGATCACGATCACTTCAACTGCCGGATCAATCTGTTTAAGACGCCGCAAGACTTCGATGCCGTTCATACCGGGCATTTTGATATCGGTCAAAACAATACGTGGCCGCTCGCGCTCGAACACTTGCAGACCTTCCTGACCGTTTTCCGCGGTCAATACTTCATAGCCATAAGCCATGAGGGTCAACCGAAACATTTTCAGCGTCGGCTTCTCATCGTCGATCACCAGAATTTTTTCCATCAATCTATCCTTTGGCCGGCGTTCGGCAACGGAATTGTTATGAAAATGATGATTTCATCATTTATTGTGCCCGATACGGACATGGACGTTAATATCACTTTTTTCAGTCAATGAAAAACGGTTTCAATTTCTGAAAATTTCAGCCCTCCATGAGCCTGGCGGCCGGAAAACGGAGCCGGAATACGGCGCCTCTCCCTTCCTGACTGTCAAGTGCGATTTCACCGCCATAGTCCTTGACAATCCCATAGGTAATGGCCAGTCCAAGCCCCATGTCTATGCTGCTCTCCTTGGTGCTGAAAAAAGGTTCGAAAATCTTATCCCGCACGCCATCGGCAATACCGATCCCGTCATCTTCAACTTCAGCCACAACCCAATCGCCATCCTGCCGGGTGCGGACAATAATCTTTCCGGCGCCCGAATCGGAAATCCGCTCTTTTTTTTCAGCAATGGCGTCTCTGGCATTGGTGACCAGATTGAAAAAAACCTGCTGAAGCCGGTTGTCATGGGCCATGATCGGGGCAATGGCGCTGGCCAGATGCATATCTATGCGGATATTATCCAGTTCGAACTGCCGGACCACCAGCGTGAAAACCGCCTGGATGGGCTTGTTGATATCCAGCCTCTCCATGACGAGTTCTGCTTTGCGGCCAAACGCACGCAGGGTGTTGATGATTTCGGCGGACCGGTCCACCTGGGTACTCATTTCCGTGACCACTTCCCGAAGATGCTCCGGTGGAATTTCCCGACCCTGCTCCACCATCATATCCAGAAAATCACTCCCCATCTTGATGGCGTTCAGCGGCTGATTCAGTTCGTGGGCGATTCCGGCGGACATTTCCCCCAGAGATTTCATTTTGCTGGCTTGAATGAGCTGTGCATCTTTTTCTATCATTTCTGTAATGTCGGTGGAAGCCACCACAATGGCGGGCAGTCCTTTATACGTGATGTTGCAGGCATGCATATTCACATAGAGCGGTTTATGTCCTTTTTTATAATGAAGTGCTTTGGGAAAATTGACCAGGCCATCGGCATCGGTTTTGTCCTGAAGAGACTGAAAGAACTCGGGCGTGTACTCCGGGCTCATTTCCTTGAAGGATTTGCCGATCAATTCGTCCTTGTTGTAGCCATAAACTTCTTCTGCCCTAGGGTTGGCGTCGATGATTTCAAACGTGCGGTAACTCACGACAAAAATGGGGTCTGGTCCGCTGTTAAAGAGTGATCGGTATTTTTTCTCCGATTCCCGGAGCCTCCGGCGATAGAGGCGGATACTCCAGATCATATTGTAAAAGGAGTTGGCGAGCTGTACGACTTCATCACCTTTGTGTCCGCGATAAAAACGGCAGTCCTTGCAGATGGCCGGGCTGCCTGTGCCGTCGTCGTCGGTGAGGGCCATGCCATCCAGATGCCAGCAGGGTAGATCCGTGTTGACAAACGCAGGGCATTCTGGCGGTTGATCTCCATCGGTGAAGAATTCTGTTTCCAGTTTCACATCAAAATTGCCCTTGCTGAGTTCATCCGATATCTGGGTGAGTTTGGATATGGGCAGGGTGATATACTTGGCCAACCAATGGCTGATCACAAAGATGATCACGATGACAATCGAAATGAAGCTTAAAAACGTGAAGCGCAACTTGGCCACCAATTGATCGATGTGATTCTTGTTCAGCCCCACATGCACAGTGCCGATGCGATAGATACCCTGGGCAATTGGAATAGCGATGTCGTAGGACATCTGATTGCCGAACTGGCACAGCCGGACGCTTTTGGGTTCGACGGCCGGCACCCGATTGGCCAGGCGCAGGGATTCCGGAAACCGGCGGGTAAGCGTGTGGCTGAGGATCTGATCATCGCGGTCGCTGACAAAGATATAGGAAACCAGGTTCTGACGTTCCTTAAGTTTGGCCTCGTCAAAAATCAGGCTGAGCAGCTCGGGATAATTCTTGTCCAGTATAAACCCGCTGCTGCGCTCGGAAATGGTTCGAGCAATAGCGATCCCGCGCAGCTCCAGCTCGGAAATCAGGGTGGATACCAGAATCCAGCGGGCCAGAAAGGCAATGATGGCGCTGATAATCAGTATGACTGCCAGAATGGAGAAAAATATCTTGTTTTTAAGGCTGATATCCCGAAAGCGCTTTAACGCTCCCTGGATAAAGCTCTGCCGGACGGCCGGCTCAGTGGGATGCAGCATGCTGGGATTTGACATCTATCCAATCCTTGATCAGAGAGAATTGACCGTTTTCCAGCCGGGTGAAATAGACGCGATCCAGGCCCTGGTGATCGGTGGGGCTGAAGGAGATGTTGATATCCAGCCCAGGCGATAAATCGTGAATCGACTCGATGGCCTGAATGAATCCGTCCCGGGTCAGATCGCTGCCTGCCCGCTGCAGTCCTTCAACCAGAACCCGGGCATTGATGAATCCCTCCAAGCCTACAAAACTGGGTCGGTCTTCGGGGTAATAGCGCTTTAAAAGCGTCAGGTAGCCGGCCTCTCCGGTAAGCAGGGGACTGGCATCCTGTCGATCCGGATCCGGCGGTGGAACCACCTGAGATACGATGACCGCAAGTCTCTGATAGTTCTCCAGCCTGCGGGCCAGCTCGTCGGCGCCGACAAAGGAAACCAGGTAGAAAACCGGGCGAAAGCCTTTATCGTCGGACATCTTGATGAACGCGGCGCAAGGGTCATAGGTGCCGATCATCACCACGGCCTCGGCGCCGGAGTCGATAATTTTGGCCAGCCCCTCTTGCACGTCCAGAGTTCCGCGGTTGTAAGAGCCGCTGGCAACCGGAGCCAGACCGAATTCTTTCAGAGCCAGCTCGGTTCCGGTAAGGCCGTCGAACCCGTAGGCGTCGTACTGGTAAAAAATGGCGATCTTCTTCAATCCCAGGTCCGTCACCAGGTGCTGAACAGCCACCTTGGTTTCCTGGTAATAGGAAGCCCGAACATTGATCAGCCATCGATTGAATGGATCTCTTAAGGCATTGGCGCCGGTGAACATGCCCAGCAGCGGAATCTGGGCTTCTTCGACCAGCGGAAGAATTCGAACCGTTGTCGGGGTACCGACATAGCAGAAAAGTGCAAAAACCTGATCATCGATAATGAGGCGCTGGGTGTTTGTCAGACACATGAGTGGATCATAGCTGTCATCATGAGCGATGACCTCGATCGTTCGCCCGTGAACGCCTCCCAGAGAATTGACGTGATTCAGATAGCACATGGCGCCGCGCAGGGTTTGACTTCCTAGAAAACTGGCATGGCCTTTCAGCGCCAGGGAAGATCCGAGAAGTATCTTCGCGTCTGTTACGCCCTGGGTGCTTGTCTGCGGAACCAAAGTATCCGTGGAGGAGTTGCAGCTCGCCAGAAAAAAGAGCAGGCAGCAAATGACGACAAGACTTACAGTATTCGGACGATCACACGCCGTCCAGTATGCCCCAAAAAACAGGCGCAAACGCAGGGGCAACACTTGCCCGATAAAAAGCGTCACACATCTTCGCAATCGGGTAGATGTTTCGTAACGGATCTGTTCGGCCGGCAGGCGCGATGAAGACCGGGAGAAACCAGGCGGGGGGTCAAAAGCATTCATTTTGGCCGCATCCACAGATAGGAACTTGTTTATGGTTGAGCCGAGTATATGAAGACCGCCTCGGTGTGTCAAGTTTTTTAATATTTACCCAGTGCTGACGCATCAGATACGATTGAGCACCTCAAGTCGGGAGCATAGTGAAGGTTCCCCAGGCTGGAGATTGGGAACCAGCAGGGCGAATAAATCAATTTTGAAGAAAAAAATGAGCGAAATAAAAGGCATAATTTTGAAAATAATAATTTTGCATTAAGGGATAGCTGCGTCTTTAAGAGCTTCTTCGGACGTGATTGAGAAGTTATTTCTATCATCATAGTAAAATCCCGAATCGATTTGATATTACTCGGACTTATTAAGAAGTTACATCAATCAGAGATAACAATTTGATTTTATATGTTTTGATCTGGTCTGTGAAATTCTTTCCTAATGAAAAACGCAGCAGAATCCGTTTGGTTCTGCTGGTGTGGCCACCAAGGATTTCCAGCGAGGACCGTGGCAGTTTCAGACATTCGGATAAAAAATGGATACACATCCGGTTGGCGGCATCATCGACCGGCGGGGCTTGAATCGCAATCTTCAAGGCATTTCCGTGGAGTCCGATGATCTTGTTTCGGGAAGATCGTGGCTGAACATAAATACTGAGAATGATGCCCTGGGACGTTTCCTGAAAAAAATGCATGGGTTTTGGATCGGAGATAAAATTATCCGGTAAAAACAGAATGTTTATGTATCAGTTGTGTAAAAAAATCCGGGGGACGAACCACTTTGCCGTCTTTATCCACAAAGGCATGCCGCGTATAACCTCTGGCCAGCGGGCGAATCCCGCTTTCATCGAAAGCGGTATAATCGAATTTGATCCCACCGCGAATGCTGCTGTCGAGCGATGTCTCTATGATCAGCAGATCATCATACTGAACCGGATGAATGAATTTACAGTGCAGTTCGGATACGGGAAGAAAAAAACCACGGGATTCGATTTCCTTGTAAGGTAGACCGAGGAAACGAAACATTTCCGCACGAGCTGTTTCAAACCAGCGGAAATAATTGGCGTGATAGCCAAATCCCATTTTATCGGTGTCTCCGTAAATAACGCGGTAGGGCGTGCGATGGGTTAACATCTGCTCCTCTGTCTTTTTAATACAGCTTTCACGATAAAGATTTTGAGTGCGTTATCGGTCGGGGATGACCGAAAAAGGTCTATCCCCTCTCTGCTGCCTTCCCCAAACCATTATCTTGAAAGCTATATCTATGTGTTGATGATGGTCTGAATTAATATTTTCAAGGGGCCGTAGTCATGGGTTACCGGAAATTCGGGAAATTCTCGGATGACGTTATTGGGCGGCCTGAACAAAATCCCCTTGTCTGCGGCTTTCAGCATGGCAATGTCGTTATAGGAATCGCCCATGCCGATAATCTGATAATTCAGGCTTTTGAGGGCCAGAGTGGTTTTTTCTTTGGCCTGTTGCTGACGCAGATCGTAACTGACAATCAACCCGTTGGCATCCGTTGTAAGAGAATGACAAAAAAGTGTTGGCCAGCCCAGTTTTTTCATCATGGGGCCGGCAAATTCCTTGAACGTATCGGACACCACGATCACCTGCGTGATGGACCGAAGCCAGTCCAGGAATTCCAGAGCGCCCTCGAGCGGGTTCATGGTGCCGATGACCGCCTGAATATCCGACAGTTTCAGGTCGTTTTCCTTGAGTATTTGCAGACGTCTTTTCATCAGGACATCATAATCGGAAATATCGCGGGTCGTCAGCCGAAGTTCGGCAATTCCGGTTTTTTCCGCAACATTAATCCATATCTCGGGGATAAAAACACCTTCCAGGTCTGAACATACGATATACATAATGCCTCACAATGGGTAGTTCTTTGAGCGGTTAGCGAGAGTTTAGTCGGAGCCGTTGGAATCTTCCACACGGATCAGTGCCGGCTTATCGCTGACGACCTCGAGCTGAACAATTTCTGAAAGAGCAAGCTGGACGTTGGATTCTTTAGCCAGGTGCGTCATCATGACCAGCGGAACCGAACCGCCGGATTTTCGGCCTTTTTGGTGTACAGATTTCAGACTGATGCCGTGGGTTCCCAAAATTCCAGATATTTTCGACAGAACGCCCGGCTGATCGAGGGCGGCAAATCGAAAATAATAATGAGAGATGATGTCGTCAACTGGCATCACCGGAATCCGGTGAATATGACTCTTCTGATAGGAAAGCAGCGGCACTCTGCCGACAGAACCGGTCAGCAGGTTTCTGGCGATATCCACCACGTCGCTGACAACGGCGGTGGCTGTCGGCATCATGCCGGCGCCTTTGCCGTAGAGAAGAATATCTCCAGCGGCGTCGCCGGTGATGGTGATGGCGTTCAGTGATCCATTGACGCTGGATAGAATATTGTCGAAGGGAATCATCGTCGGATGCACACGGGCTTCAACGGAATCACCTCTATTTTTGCTGATAGCCAGCAGTTTGATTTTATAGCCGAACTGACCGGCGAATTCAATATCCAGAGGTGTGATTTTGGATATTCCCTCTACATAAATATCGTCGAGGCACAAATCGGCCCCATAAGCCAGAGATGTTAAAATCGCCAGTTTGTGGGCCGTATCGAACCCTTCGATATCCAGAGTGGGGTCCGCTTCCGCAAATCCGTTGCTCTGAGCTTTTGCCAGGGCGGTTTTAAATGTATCACCGTCATCGGTGATTTTGGATAGAATATAGTTGCAGGTGCCGTTCAAAATACCGGACATGGCCAGTATCTGGTTTCCGACCAGCGATTCCCGAAGCGTTTTGATCACCGGCATGCATCCGCCGACGCTGGCTTCGAAAGCAAGCTCGACCCCCTTGTCGGCGGCGATTCGAAAGAGGCTGTTGCCATCACCAGCCAGCAGTGCCTTGTTGGCGGTGACCACCTGTTTGCCATGAGAGATAGCTTTCAATATCAATTCCTTGGCAATGCCGGTTCCGCCAATGGTTTCTATGACGATATCAATATCCGGATCCGTGACAATGGATTCCGCATTTGTCGTCAACATCTCTTTTTCAAACAAAATGCCCCGATCTCTGTCAAAATCGATATCGGCGATACGTTTCAGATTGAGGGTGGCTCCCACGCGGGAACGGATGAGTTCCTGATTCTGGATCAGGATTCGGGCAACCCCTGTTCCAACTGTGCCGCAACCCAGAAGCCCAATATGAATGGTTTTCATGTTACATGACCTTTCGAATGCCCCGGACGGCCTGATTGATCCGCATGGGATTTTCAATAAGGGCGAATCGGACGTATTCATCGCCGTATTCGCCGAAGCCGAGGCCGGGAGATACCGCCACCTGGGCTTCATTGATCAAAAATTTTGCAAATTCCACGGATCCCATTTTGACAAATCTGTCGGGAATCTTGGCCCACACGAACATGGTTCCTTTGGGGCTGTTGATCTCCCAGCCGGCCCGGTTCAGGCCGGAGATCAGGGCATCCCTTCTTTCCATATATGTGTTCCGTATTTCTTGAACGCATTCTTGCGGGCCGTTCAAGGCGATGATGGATGCAATCTGAATGGGTTGGAACACCCCATAATCCAGATAGCTTTTGATGCGCTTGAGTGCTGCGACGGTTTCCGCGTTTCCCACGCAGAATCCCATGCGCCAGCCGGCCATACTGTAGCTTTTGGACAGGGAAAAGAATTCTACCCCCACATCTTTGGCGCCTTTGGCTTGCAGAAAACTAGGCGCCTGATACCCGTCAAACGTCAGATCTGCATAGGCGAAATCATGGATGACCAGCATGTCATGCTCTTTGGCGTAATCCACGATTTTCTGAAAAAAATTCAGATCGACGACTTCCGTGGTAGGGTTGTGGGGATAGGAAATGATAAGCACTTTTGGCCGCGGCCAGGTTTGCTTGGTGGCGTTGATCAGATTCTCGAAAAAATCACAGTTCGGCCCCACGGGAATTCCCCGTACATCGCCGCCGGCAATGATGGCCGAAAAGGGATGAATCGGATAGGTGGGATTGGGGGTAAAGACCACATCGCCCGGTCGGATGGTAACCAGAACCAGGTGCGAGAGGCCTTCCTTGATACCGATGGTTACGATAGCTTCCGAATCCGGATCGATATCCACATCAAAGCGCCGTTTGTACCACTCGGAGATAGCCAGCCTCAGCCGGGTGATTCCCATCGAAGCGGAATAGCGGTGGTTGTGAGGTTTTTGGGCGGCTTCAATCAATTTGTCGACGATGTGTCGGGGCGTTCCCAGGTCTGGGTTGCCCATCCCCAGATCGACAATATCTTTTCCCGCATGTCTGGCTTCCATCTTGATTTTGTTGACTGTCGCGAAGACATATGGCGGCAGTCGGTCCAGTCTGGCGAATTTTGTCACGATACACCTCTAAGGTATGCAAACCGTCCTGATTTGAAAAAAGGAAAGACATGTACAGCTTAATCCATTCTTCTTGTTGGAAAATCCAAGCTGTTTCATACAATACAACGGGCTCCATGTCAAAAAAATGTTTTGACTTTTGAACCAAAACTGGTTAAATATCTCGAATAATTTCAAGTTTTTCGTCCATTATCAAGGAGATAATCATGGCCAATTCTCTAACCTACGCGGATGCAGGCGTAGACATTGATAGAGCTAACGATTTCATACGTACGATCAAATCCATTGCCAGCCAGACCCCCAGAACCGGTGTGATGGGGGAAATCGGTGGATTTGGCGGGCTGTTTTCGCTCAATCTGTCCAATATCGAAAGACCGGTTCTGGTCAGTTCAACAGATGGGGTGGGCACCAAGCTAAAAATTGCATTTATGATGGATAAGCATGATACGATCGGCATTGATCTCGTGGCCATGAGCGTCAATGATGTGGTGGTTCAGGGGGCAAAACCGCTTTTTTTTCTGGATTATTTGGCTTTGGGCTGCATGAGAACAGAGGTGGCCGCCGATATCATCAGGGGGATCGGTGAAGGATGCCGCCAGGCCAATTGCGCGCTGATCGGCGGAGAAACAGCGGAAATGCCGGGTATCTATCAGAACAATGAGTATGACTTGGCCGGTTTTGCCGTCGGGCTGGTGGACAACAGCCGGATCATCGACGGCTCCGAAATCCGGGTGGGTCATAAACTGATCGGCATAGCTTCCAGTGGGCTTCACAGTAACGGCTACTCCCTGGTTCGAAAAATCTGCTTCGATATCATGAATCTGTCGGTGGATGCTTATGTTCCCGAGTTGAGCAAAACCCTGGGTGAAGAGTTGCTGATGCCTACCCGGATATATTCTGAAATCATTTTGATGCTGATTCGGGATCTTCCTATTCACGGCCTTGCACACATTACCGGCGGCGGTATTTCAGAAAATATCATCAGAATTCTTCCCCGGTCCTGCAAGGTGCTGATCAGAAAGGGTAGCTGGGCAATCCCTCCGATATTTAAATTCCTTCAAGATGCCGGAAATGTCACGGACGCCGAGATGATGCGGACCTTCAACAACGGCATTGGAATGGTTGCAGTCGTTCCGGATCAAGCTGTTCAGGATGTGCTGCAACGATTGAACGGCACGAAAGTTCAGGCATTTTTGATAGGCGAAGTTGTTGAGAGAAAAGACTCAGAGGAAAGAATTGACTGGATATGACCCGGAAAAGCAATTTTTCCAGGTCATCCATAATTTCCTCTTGTCAGTACAGACTCAGGATCCTCCTGATTGTTTCATTACGATCGACTGACGGCTTTTTATGACCCCCCTTGTGTATTCGGGAATTTCACTTGTCCTTTGTCTGATTTTCACGCCCTTGGTGCGGCAAATTGCTCTGAAAAAAGGCTGGATGGCCCGCCCGACAGCAGACCGTTGGCACAGCAAACCAACAGCGCTGTTTGGAGGGGTCGCCATTTACCTGGCGGCGGCTATTCCCTTGTTTGTCATTTCAGATTTCCGCGCTGCACTTCTTCTTCTGACAGATCCGACGAAAAACGCCGTGCTGTCTGCTTTTACTCCCGGCTTTTGCATTGGCATCACACTGATATTTCTACTGGGATTCGTGGATGACGCGATCCGGTTAAAACCTCAGAGCAAGTTGCTGGGTCAGATTCTGGTGGCTTCCCTGATCGCCTTTCTGGGCTTCAGGCTTCAGTGGGTAACTTCGCTGACACTGGATACCCTGATGACCATTTTCTGGATTGTTGGAATTACCAATGCGTTCAACCTGATCGACAATATGGATGGACTTTGCGCCGGAACCGGTACGATTGCCGCCATATTCCTGGCAATCATCTTGTCGGGAACCTGCCCTGAACATGCCCGATGCGCCGCCATTCTGGCGGGCGCCACGGCAGCGTTTCTCGTATATAATTTCAAACCGGCCTCCATTTTCATGGGTGATTGCGGTTCTCTGACAATTGGTTTTGGGATTTCGCTGCTCAGTCTCGGCCTGACCGGAATGAGCGCCGGCAACACCGTGGTTTCCATTGCGGTTCCGGTCATGATCGCGATGGTTCCCATTCTTGATACCACAATGGTGACGCTGGTCAGGCTTCTCAGTGGGAGAAAGGCTTCGACCGGCGGCAAGGATCATACATCCCATCGCCTGGTTTTGATGGGTTTCAGTGAAAAAAAAGCCGTTTTGTTTTTATACTGCGTCGGCGTGGTGTCCGGAACAGCCGCCGTTTTCGTCAGCACAAGCGATACATTCACATCCCCGTCTGTCATTATTCCGCTGATGCTGTCGATTCTGCTCATGGGGATTTATCTGTCTCAACTACGCGTCTATCCTGAAAAAGAATTCTCCGTGCTTCGGGATCGCACGTTTACCCCGATTCTGATCGAGCTTACCTATAAAAAACAGATCGTTCTGGTGATTCTCGATTTTTGTCTCATTGCCTTTTCCTATTATCTTTCCTACCGGCTCAGATTTGATTCATCCCAATTTCCTTTTTATTTCAAAGTGTTTTTGAAATCTTTGCCGGCGGTGATCGCCTGTAAGCTTGTGGCGTTTTTCTTAATAGGGGTATACCGGAGCATCTGGGGATATTTGAGTTCCAACGATATTGCGGTTTATCTGAAGGCATCCACACTTGCTTCATTTCTCTCAATTGCGGCAGTTACCTTTGTGTACCGGTTCGAAGATTTTTCAAAAGGTATTTTTCTCATGGACTGGTTGATCACCACCGGCGCCATCCTGGGTACCCGCGGGTTTTTCAGGCTGACCGGGGACGCCATGAAACGAAATGCGCTTTCCGGTGAACAGGTTTTGATCTATGGGGCGGGAAGAGGGGGCGAAATATTGTTGCGGGAAATCCTCCACAATAAACGACTGAAGATTAAACCCGTTGGATTTATCGATGATGATCCGCTTAAGATCGGGAAAAAACTTCAAGGATATTCAGTTATGGGTACATTTGACGATCTGCAGGCCCTGGTTCAGCAGAAATCGGTTACCAGCTTGCTCATTTCGTTTAGAGAGAATGACCCGGCCCGGATGGACGCCATCCGTACTTTCTGCAAAAACCATCATCTGAACTTGAAGCATTTCTCCATTCACATTGAAACCGTTGATCCTGACGCACCATGAATATTTTGGGTATTGAAACATCCTGCGATGAAACCGCGGCTGCTGTCGTCAGCGGGGGGCATATCGTCCGTTCGTCGGTGGTGGCTTCCCAGACAGATTTCCACCATCCTTATGGCGGCGTTGTTCCGGAACTGGCTTCGCGCAAACACCTTGAAGCCATTTCCTCGGTGGTTTCCACTGCAATCGAACGCTCAGGGATTCCGGAAAATCAGATCGATGCCGTTGCCGTGACTCAGGGCCCCGGTCTGGTCGGAGCGCTGCTGGTTGGGTTTTCTTTTGCCAAGGCCCATGCCTACGCGCGAAACATCCCCTGCGTGGGCGTGAATCATCTTGAAGGGCATATTCACTCCGTGTTTCTGGAGCCGGACCGTCCGGAGTTTCCTTTTGTCGCATTGCTGGTTTCCGGAGGGCATACCGGCATTTATCATGTAACGTCTCATACGGACTGTAAATTGCTGGGTCAGACGCGTGATGACGCTGCCGGAGAGGCTTTCGACAAAGTGGCCAAAATGCTGGGTCTGGGTTATCCGGGTGGGGTTGCGATCGAAGAAATATCCAGGAAAGGGGATTTCTCCCGCATCCGATTTCCCAGGCCCTACCTGGATAAGGCGGATTCGGATTTCAGCTTCAGCGGACTGAAATCAGCGGTTCGGCGGTATGCCGAGACCCACGATATCACAGAAAATATTCCAGATATTGTGGCTGGGTTTCAGGAAGCTGTGGTGGATGTGCTGACATTTAAACTGGCTCAGGCCGCCATATCCAGTCAGTGCACTCGGATAGCAGTTGTGGGGGGGGTGGCGGCCAATTCCCGTTTGCGGGAAAAGGTTAAGGCATCTGCAGCCGAAAAGGGATTTTCGGTGTTTATTCCATCGTTGGAATACTGCGGAGACAACGCCGCCATGATTGCTGCGGCCGGTTATCATGATCTTCGGGCCGGCCATATCTGCTGCCTGACCGATGATGTGTATTCAAAAGTGCGACTCAGGCAGGTTTGAAGTTCCCTGTTCCTAATCTTGAAAGATATATAATCAGGTACAGGGAACTCTCTTGATCAGGTTTCTTCGACGGTGATTGCGCCGGGTTCACAAACTTCAACGCAGCTTTCACAGCCAAGACACTCTTCTGCATTAACAGGGGATGATTTACCATCTACCATTTCAAATACTTCTACAGGGCAAACATCCACGCATTCTTCACAGCCTTCACATTTGTCTTCATCTACAACTGGGTTAAAAGCCATTTAACAAGCCTCCTTTCTTCAGGGAATTAACGGTGAAAAATTTCACCACATATTTTCAATCTATCGGGCAAACTCCTTATATCAATTATCCAGGGGAGTCAAGCAATGAAATTATTTTTTCAGAAATGATGATAAAGTTTTTCTTGAAAAAGCCGCGGGTACGAATTCCATCAATAATGCATATCCGCATATTCCACCCATCCGCCTGCCATGACCAGGGCCAGGTTGAACCCGGATAGAGAAAAAGAGCGGGTATGGGTGCGATTTTCATTTTTTAGAATAAAACGCTTTTTATCGAATTCCGTGATCAAGTGTGTCTTGGTTCCTGCGTAGGTGGAAAATATCTCGTTTAGAGTCTCTTCAGGAAGTTCAATGGCCATCATGCCGCAGTTAAACATGTTCTGCTTGAAAATTCTGGCAAAGCTCTCTGCAATCACCAGATGAATGCCGTTTGTCTCAAGCGCCCAGGGGGCATGTTCCCTGGAAGAACCACAGCCGAAATTGGTGCGGGTGATAATCACCGATTTCCCATGAAGATCGGTTGCAGGGTTGAAGCCCTCCAGGGTGAGATCCTCGAGAAGAAAGGGTTGAAGCGCCTCTCTGGTGTTTTCGGTTAAATATCTGGCAGGAATGATTTCATCTGTATTGATGTCCGAGCGATCCAGAAAAAGAACTTGTCCGCTGAATTGTTTCATATATCGTCCGTTTGTTTATGCGGGTTTTCGGTTAAGGAAACATGAGATCAAGGGATCCATGGCGCAATATGTCCGGCCAGTGCTGTGGCGGCGGCGGTGGCTGGGCTCATCAGATGCACCATGCCGCCTTTTCCCATTCTGCCGTTAAAGTTGCGGTTTGTGGTGGACGCGCAGACCTCCCCTTCCGCAAGGACCCCATTGCTCATTCCCAGGCAGGCTCCGCAAGTGGGATTGGTGACGCAGAACCCGGCATCCAGAAAGGTCTGGAGGATGCCTTCCTCAAGGGCCTGCTGAAAAATCTTAGGCGTTGCAGGCGATACGATACCCCGAACCTTGTCATTGATTCGCTGACCCCTCAGCACCTGAGCGGCAATTCGCAGATCTTCCATTCTGCCATTTGTGCAGGAACCGATATATACCTGATCTACGCACGTCCCCATAAGGTTTCGCGCAGCGGTAATCTGGTCGGGCTTATAACCGAATGTGACCTGGGGTTCCAATGCCGATACGTCATGATATAGAATGTCCTCATAGTCGGCGTCTTCATCCGGAAGAATTTTGGAAAAATCATCCAGGGCCTCATCCGGGCTGCCGTAATCATCTTTAATGAATTCCCATAAATAAGAGACGGTGGTGCTGTCCGGGCAGCAGATGCCACAGGTGGCTCCGGCTTCGACCGCCATGTTGCAGATCGTCATCCTGCCTTCCATGCTCAGGGCATCGATGACAGGGCCGGCAAATTCAATGATTTTATTGGTGGCCCCATTCACTCCGATGCATCCGATGACCGACAGGATCACATCTTTGGCATAGACGCCTTCAGGCAGATTTCCAGTGATGATGATCTTGATGGAGTGGGGTTCGTGAAAGGCGCAGACACCTTTTAGAATGCCCACTTCCAGATCTGTTGTTCCCACGCCTGCGGCAAAGGCGCCAAAAGCACCATGCGTACAGGTGTGAGAATCGCCCATAATGATGGTATAGCCTGGCCGGACAAAACCTTTTTCAGGGAAAAGCGCATGACAGACGCCGTTTCTGCCGATATCGAAAAAATCCCGGATGCGATGCCGTCTGGCCCACTCCCGTAGAATCTTGCCCTGAAGCGCAGTTTTGGCGTCTTTGGCAGGGGTGACGTGGTCGATGACGACTTTGAGCTTGGATGGGTTGAACACCCGGTCTTTGCCGCGGGATATCAAATCATTTATGGCAATGGGGGTGGTAATCTCATGGCAGAAAACAGCATCCAGCCGGAGGACATGAATATCATCAAAAGGGTTGCTCACCCGATGAGCATCGAATATTTTCTCTGCTACAGTTCTTCCCACTTGTTTCTCTCCATTTTTAAATAGGGGGCAGGGTTGAATCTGATTCCTGCCCTTCGTATTCCGCCCTCTAATCCGTATCCGTCTTTAATACTGCCAGAAATGCCGATTGCGGAATCATGACTTTGCCCACCATCTTCATTCTTTTTTTGCCTGCTTTCTGTTTTTCAAGAAGCTTTCGTTTACGGGAAATATCGCCGCCGTAACATTTAGCGGTAACATCTTTTCGAAAAGCCGATACCGTTGTCCGGGCGATGATCGTTCCGCCGATGGCGCCCTGAATGGCGATCTTGTACATTTGTTTGGGAATTTCCTCCTGGAGCTTTTCACAGGCCAGTCTTGCCCGCTCAACGGAGCGGTCTTTGTGAACAAGCTGCGAGAGAGCATCCACCCGTTCGCCGTTGATCAGGATGTCCAGCTTGACGATCTGTGTTTCCCTGAAATCGATCAACTCATAGTCGAACGAACCATATCCCTGTGTGACGGATTTGAGCCGATCATAAAAATCATAAACAACCTCCGATAGGGGAAGCTCGAAAAACATTTCCAGACGATTGTTGGACAAATATTGGTAATTGGTATTGATGCCTCTGCGATCCAGGCAAAGTTTCATGACGACCCCCATATACCTGTCCGGAACAATGATGGTGGCGCGAATGAAGGGCTCACGGGTGGTCTGTATCGACATGGGATCCGGATAAAGTGCTGGATTGTCGATGATCTGGGTGGCGCCGTCTTTCATGACCAGTTGATATTGAACGGATGGTGCTGTCAGGATCAGAGACAGGTCGAATTCACGCTCCAGTCTTTCCTGCACCACCTCCAGATGCAGCAGCCCGAGAAAGCCGCACCGAAAACCAAAGCCCAGAGCGGCGGAAGAATCTTTTTCATACACCAGCGATGCGTCATTGAGCTGAAGTTTTTCGAGCCCTTCCGCCAATTCCGCATAGTTATCGGCGGCGATTGGATACAGGGAAGAAAAAACAACCGGTTTAGCCAGCTTGAAACCGGGCTTGGGAAGGTTGCAGGGAGCATGGGCATGGGTGATCGTATCTCCGCAGCGGGTGTCGCTGACCGTTTTGATGCCGGCAATCAGATAACCGACCTGGCCTGCGGACAGATGCGACTGTGGAACCCGTTTAATCTGAAAAATGCCGACTTCTTCAACTTTGTAACGGGAATTGTTGAACATGAACATGATGGTGTCTCCGGTTCGAATCGTTCCCTGAAACACCCGAAAATGGACGATGGTGCCTCGGTAGGCATCGTAGTGGCTGTCGAAAATGAGTGCTTCAAATCGTTGATCCGGGTCCCCTGTCGGAGGCGGGAGCAGGGTGACAACCCCTTCGAGTACATCCTGTATGCCGATGCCTTCCTTGGCCGAGGCCAGAATGATCTTGTCCGGATCCATGCCCAGGTCGGATTCGATCTGATTTTTCACCCACTCGATGTCCGCTGAAGGCAGATCGATTTTGTTGATAATGGGGATGATCTCGAGATTATGCTCCATTGCCAGGTAAAGGTTGGCGATGGTTTGGGCTTCCACTCCCTGACTGGCGTCTACCAGAAGGAGTGCGCCTTCACAGGAGGCCAGGGCCCGGGATACTTCATAGGTAAAATCTACATGTCCAGGTGTGTCGATCAGGTTGAGGTGATAGGTTTTGCCGTCTTTGGCAATATAAGGGAGACAAACGGTCTGGCTTTTGATGGTAATGCCGCGCTCCCTTTCAATATCCATGGAGTCGAGAATCTGATCTTTGAAATCCCGATCGGATATGATATGGGTGGCCTGGATCAGCCGATCGGAGAGGGTGGATTTACCATGATCAATGTGGGCAATGATGCTGAAATTCCGGATGGAGCTGATGATATTCATTTGAAATTCGTTTTCTCCCTGACTTTATTCAGAAAAAAGTCAGTTGACACCTGTGTTCATTCAAGTTAACTTAAATAAGATCATAAGAACATTGCTTCTTTCTAACAGATTCCTTTGAATGATGTCAACAGTGGGCATGGTTACAGCATTCGAACCGTCATATTTTCCGGATGACGCCTTTTGTATCATGAGGCCGGACCCTTGGTGACCATGAAGCAGCATATTTTGATTGTTGAAGACGATTTGGCTGTTCGCGATTCCATGGCTGAATTCATAACGTTGAGCGGTTTTGACTGCCAGGTGGCTCCCAGCGCAGAAGAAGCTATAGAAATGCTTAAAACGCTAGAATTTCAAGTTGTTATAACTGATATAACGATGCCGGGGATGGATGGGCTTGAACTGACGGATATCATCAAAAAAGATTATGACATCGATGTCATTGTCATGACCGGTTACAGCGGTCAATATTCTTATGAAGAAGCCATTGGAAAAGGCGCCAGCGATTTCGTATTTAAACCCATCCGGTTTCAGGAATTGGTGCTGCGCCTAAAAAGGGTGTTCAAGGAACGAGAACTCAGGCAGGAACGCAACCGCATGATGGCGGATCTTCAGCAGTTGGCCATCACCGATAATCTGACGCAGCTTTATAATTCCAGACATTTTTTTGCGCAGTTGAAGATGGAGGTCGATCGGGCCAACCGTTACGGGTATTGTCTGGCGCTGTTGCTCCTTGATATCGATTTTTTTAAAAATTATAACGACACATTTGGTCATCTGGAAGGCGACAAGGTTTTAAGCACCGTTGGACAGATGATTAATACCTGCCTTCGAACCATGGATACGGCTTATCGGTATGGGGGAGAAGAATTCACGGTCATTTTGCCCTATACGGACGGCAATGAGGCGAAAACCGTGGCTGACAGGATTCAGTATACACTGGAGCACATCACTTTTTGTCCATCCCCGGATCGATCCATTCAGGTTACCCTGAGTATCGGCGTGACCGAGTATTCTCCAGGAGAAGAACTCAGTTCTTTTGTCAACAGGTCCGACAGGGCCATGTATACTTCTAAAGAAAATGGCCGCAACAGGGTGTCTTTCCTACCTCCGGATGCATCAATCTGATTTTCAATGATTTATACCCTTACATCTATAGATGCCTGCTGGGAAAGCTTGCCCTGCAGCCGGCAAGAGGATTATCTTGTCCAGATACGTGATCTTTACCGGCTGGCAGGCTGGTGGTCCGATCCGGGCGATACCCTAGAAAAGCTTGCCCGGATCATTACCGGAAGTCATTGCTTTATCGCAGCGGTCCAGCAGGCGCCGGAAGTGATTCTGGGAATGGGGCGAGCCATCAGCGACAAGGCAAGCGATGCATATATTCAGGATGTGATGGTCAGGCCCGAGTTTCGCAGACAGGCGATTGCCTCTTCCATCCTGAAATGCATCATGGATCGCCTCGATCGTGATAGAATGACCTGGATCGGTCTGATAGCCAAAGAAGGCACTATACCGTTTTATGCCGGCCTGGGATTTTCTGAAATCCCGGGTACGATGCCTATGTTGAGAATAAAATGCTGAGAAGATATCGGCGACAGTGGCGCTGTGAAGGAAAAATCCTGATTTATGAAATTATTGCCCCTACAACCTGACGATTATCCTGTACTGAAGCCTTTTTTTGAACACCAGCAATACCGTCTGTGCGTTTATTCCCTGCCATCGCTTCTTTCCTGGATCAATGACGAGTATCAGCCTTTTGGAGCGATTGACGGCGATACGCTGATCGTCGCTGCAGAATTTAATCGCCATAAAGAAAAACGGCATCTGATCCTGCCCATATCTCCTCAACGGCAATATTCTCCGGAAGCATTGTATGCACTTGCCAGGGAACTGGATTACAACGCCTTCTGGTTTGTTCCCGAAGATTATCTTCACCAGTATGAAATCAAGCGGGTGGAAGCCTTGTTTACAGTCCGCGAACAGGAGGAATACGATGATTATATATACCGGACATCGGATCTGGCAGAGTTGAAAGGAAACAAGTATTCCAAGAAACGAAACCTCATCAGTCAGTTTTCCAGAGAGTATCTCGAAAAGGGCCGGGTTCGCATCGATCCCATAACGCGGGAACAGACCCCGGAATGTATCGGTTTTTTGAATGAATGGTGTGAAGAGCGCGGCTGCGATGCCGGCTTGCAGGAAGACCTGGCCTGTGAACGTCAGGCTGCCGCAAACACCATAGAACATCTCGATGTTTTTTCATCGCAGGGGCTGTTGTTGCGGATCGACGGAAAGGTCAGCGCTTTTGGTATCGGATCATATCTGACGGCGTCTATGGGTGTATTGCATTTTGAAAAAGCTTTTTCCCGGATAAAAGGGCTTTACCAGTATTTCGACAGCCAGTGCGCCCGTCTTTTGTTTAAGGGTTACGTGTTCATCAACAAGGAAAGTGACATGAACGTTCCAGGCCTTGCCAAGGCCAAACGGTCCTATTATCCGGTGATGCGGATAAAGTCTTATGAACTCGTACTTAAAAAAACACCCGGCTGAAATTCAGAAACGGCAGACTGTTTTTCTGTACTTATATTTGCGCGTCAGGATTGGATGGTCACTTTCAGCATGAGGTCTCCTTTCAGTCCTTCCGGCATCTGACGGCCCATTCCCTTCAGCCGGATGATTGACCCCTGCTTCAAGTTGGATGGAACCTGTACACGAATTGTCCGATTATAAAATCCCCATGGAATGTTCACCAGCTTGTTTACTCCGGCAAACGCCTCCCAAGGTGTGATCTCGATCGTGCCGTAAAGATTGGGATCACTCCCCGCCCCTGAAGTTCGGATTACCTGAAGTGTGGGCGTTTTTCTTTTTTCGGTGACGTGCCGCAACTGCTGGCTAATGCCGGAATTCGGAACAATACGTAATATCTTCAATAAAATCATTCCGGTGATAAACCCCCCGATATGCGCCCACCAGGCGATGCCGCCTGTGCTGGCATCAGCGCCTGCCGCGCTTAGAAACTGGAGAAGAAACCAGATTCCCAGAAAAAAATAAGCCGGAATTTCAATGAAAATAGGGATAAACAGGATGGGAATCAGTGTTAGAATCCGGGACCCGGGGAAAAGCAGAAAATAAGCGCCCATGATGCCGGCAATAGCACCGCTGGCGCCGATGGTAGGAATGTTGGAGTTGAGATTCAGCAGCAGATGAAACAGGCCGGAAGTCAGTCCGCAGAGCAGATAAAACACCAGATATCTCAGGGAACCCAGGCGATCTTCGATGTTGTCTCCAAAAATATACAGAGACCACATGTTTCCCAGGAGGTGCCAGAAGCTTCCATGAAGAAACATAAAGGATATTAGCGGAATAAATTGCTGTCCAATGCTGAAGTAGGAGGCGATATGGGGCGTGGAATATCGCGCAGGCACCAGGCCGTACATATAAATGAAGCGAGCTTCCTGCCCTCCTTGGGCCATCTGGATCAGGTAAACAAGAACGTTCAGCCCGATAATGGCATTGTTGACCACCGGGTAATTCTTGGAAGAAAGGGTGTCGCGAATAGGGATCATGTGTCAGAGGTCAGAGCATTCTGCAGTTATTCAATTCGCATGCTGAGATCCACAGCTCTGGCTGAATGCGTCAAGGCCCCGACCGAAATGAGATCAACGCCGGTTTCCGATAGTTCGGTTAAATTTTTTAAAGTAATACCACCGGAGACTTCCACGATGGCTCGGTTCTGAATGACGGAAACCGCTTCCCGGATATGGGCGATATCCATATTGTCGAGCATAATGACATCTGCTCCTGATTCAAGGGCCTGTACGACACCGGCAAGGTCCGTGACTTCAACCTCGATTTTAAGAAGATGTGAAATCTGTTTTCTGGCTGCAGCAACAGCCTGCTGAATTCCGCCGCAGGCGGCAATGTGATTGTCTTTGATCAGAACGCCGTCATAAAGTCCCATTCTGTGGTTATAGGCTCCGCCCATACGCACGGCATATTTTTCAAGGCTCCGCCACCCCGGTGTGGTTTTTCGGGTATCGACCAGCCGAACCCGGCTGTTGTTCAAGGCTTTGACATAAGCCCGCACATGGGTGGCGATACCGGAAAGGTGCTGCAAAAAATTAAGCGCAGCCCGCTCTCCGGTCAGAAGCGCTCTCATGTTGCCTTCCAGGTGCAACACTGTTTCCCCGCAGGCGACTTCAGCGCCGTCTTCACAGTCGGATTGAAGTTGAACCTCCGGGTCGAGTCGCTGAAAAACCGTTTTAGCGATATCCAACCCGGCCAGAATCAGGTCTTCTTTGGCGATGATGATTCCGCTTCCCCGGCTGTATGATGAAACCAGATAATCGGTGGTGATATCACCGGTGCCGATATCTTCGGCAAATGCCATGTCGATTAATCGGGTAAGCAGCGGAGTCATATAACCGCCTTGATTTTATCCAGGTTTATTTGAAGATTCTGCTGTTTATCAGACAGGGTTGCGTATTTGTCTTTGACTTTTTGAATGATATCCGCAGGGGCTTTGCCCAGGAAATCCTCATTATTCAGTTTTTTGGAGACAGTGTTCAACTCACTGTTCAGCTTTTCGATTTCTTTTTCCAGGCGATGGATTTCTTTGGACAGATCCAGAACCCCCTCCAGGGGAATATAAATGGCTGCGCCATCGACAATGGCGGTTGCGGCTGCCTTGGGTCTTTCTCCGGGAAGGGCGACGGATAGACTGTCCAGTCTTGCCAGGTGGGTGATGATGTTCCCATGTTGCTGGATTGTATCCGTAATTTGAGAATGATCGGTCTGAATCAGGGCGTTCAGCTTCAAAGTTGGTGACAGATTCATCTCGCCTCGGATATTTCTAATGCCGGTAATGAGGCCAATAATGATGGCCATTTGCTGTTCAGCTTCAAGGTTTACAAACCGGCCGGATCCGAAATCGCCGTCCTGAAGAAATCCGGCGGTCATGATGGAACCTTGGGTTCCGGGCAGCATATGCCAGATTTCTTCCGTTACAAAAGGGATAAACGGGTGCAGGCAGATCAGGGTGTTTTTTAGAACCAGCCATAGTACGGCCCGTGTCTGCTCCAGAATCGGCTCTCCTTCTTTACCGTACAGGGCGGGCTTGACGGTTTCAAGGTACCAGTCGCAGAGTTCATGCCAGACAAAATGATAGAGCAGGCCGGCCGCATCGTTGAAATGATAGGCTTCCAGGGCATCCGATGCCGATCGGATTACACTTTCAGACCGGGACAATATCCATCGATTGACTAGAGACAAGGCGTCCGGAGTGAAAGTCGTAGATTCCGCGTTGACGTGCATCAAGGCAAAACGGGATGCATTCCAGAGTTTGTTGATAAAATGTCGATATCCTTCAACCCGTTTTTCGGACATCTTGATGTCTCGGCCCTGAGCAGCAAAAGCCGCCAGAGTAAACCGAAAGGCATCTGTGCCGTACTGATCCATGACGGTCAGCGGGTCGATTACATTGCCTTTGGACTTGCTCATTTTCTTGCCGTCTTCATCACGTACCAGGGCATGAACATAAACATCTTTAAAAGGGACGTCACCCATGAAATGAATGCCCATCATCATCATCCTGGCAACCCAGAAAAATAGAATATCAAAGCCGGTTACCAGCACCGAAGTGGGGTAGAAAGTCTTCAGGAGCTGGGTGTTTTCGGGCCAGCCCATGGTGGAAAAAGGCCATAGCGCGGAACTGAACCAGGTATCCAAAACGTCGGTTTCCTGGATCAATTCGGCGTGGCTGCAGGAAGAACACGTTTCGGGCGGCGTCAGGGATACGGTCAATTTTCCACAGGATTGACAGGTCCATGCCGGAATCTGATGTCCCCACCAGATTTGCCTGGAAATGCACCAGTCTCGAATATTGTTCAGCCAATCATAATAATTGGCAGCCCAGGCTTCAGGAACAATACGGGTCTGGCCATGTTGAACCGCGGCGATGGCTTTTTCGGCCAGGGGTTTTGCCTTGACAAACCACTGCCTCGATAAATTGGGTTCGACAACGGTTTTACACCGATAACAGTGGCCGACATTATGGGGATAGGGCTCGATTCCGATCAGCAGTCCCTGATCCTGAAGCGCCTGAACAGCGGCATTTCGGCAGTCGAACCGGTCCATTCCTTCAAACTGGCCGGCGCCGTCCAGCATGCAACCGTGATCATCGATGACTTTCAGCCGGGGAAGGCTGTGACGGTTTCCGATTTCAAAATCGTTTGGATCATGCGCCGGTGTCACTTTCAATGCGCCGGTTCCAAAGGCCATTCCCACATAGGAATCTCTAATAATAGGAATACGGCGGTTTGTCAGCGGCAGCAGGACGGTTTCGGATGGCAGATTCTGATAACGTTCATCTTCAGGATGAACGGCTACGGCCGTATCCCCGAAAAGGGTTTCCGGCCGGGTGGTGGCAATCACGATACCGCCGGCATGATCGGGAAAAGGGTAGCGGATGTGGTAGAGATTTCCGGAAATTTCTTCATGTTCGACTTCCAGGTCGGACAGTGCGGTATGGCAGCGATGGCACCAGTTGATGATATAGTCGCCCTGATAAATCAGGCCTTCATGATACAGTTGAACAAAAACCTTTCTGACTGCCAGAGACAGACCTTCATCCATCGTAAAACGCTCCCGCCGCCAGTCGCAGGATGCGCCCAGACGCTTGAGTTGATGGATGATGGCGTTGCCGGATTCATTTCGCCATTCCCACACCGCATCGATGAATTGCTCCCGACCCAGTTGATGCCGGGTTCGTCCTTCTGCTGCCAGTTTCTTTTCCACCACATTTTGTGTGGCGATTCCGGCATGGTCTGTGCCAGGCATCCAAAGAACATTGCAGCCTTTCAATCGGTGATACCGGCAGAGAATGTCTTGAAGCGTTACATTCAGTGCATGTCCCATATGCAGAACACCCGTGACATTGGGTGGGGGAATGACAATTGAATATGCAGGCCGAACATCGCTTTCTTTGGCGGCAAACAGGTGTTGTTCTTCCCAGAAAGCATACCAGCGTTTTTCGACATTCCTGGGTTCATATCCTTTATCAGATTGATCCATAAGTGTTGCTTACTCCTTACAGCCGTGCGGGCGGGTATTGTCATGTACCCGGATTCGTAGGCGCTATAGAAAACGAAAAGGGGATTCTCAGTCAAATCCCCGATTTCAGTGTCATAACATCAGAATTCTTCAAATCATTCATCGCTTTTGAAAACGGTTTTTCGAGAGGTGAGGTAATCCAAAAAAATTGTTTTCAGATTCTCGATTTCCCGACTGACCGCTGTTGCGATAAGGGTATTTAAAACAGGTTCGATTCTTTCTTCAAAAAGGTTTCGAACGACCTGTTCCACAGCAGCATCAATCTGATCGGGGGATAGCGAAGCCCGGTCGGCTGCAGCGGTGGAAGGTACCTCGAGGGGGGTGATTTCCGGAGGAATTCCTGAAAAATCCTGAGGCGGAACTTGGGAATCGTGAACAACCTCGTTGATCAGACGCTGCAGGTCATCTTGTGAGGATTCCGTAACAGATGGCTGGGGAACACCGGAAGCAGATGATGCTACAGAAGGCGGCGTTGCGGAGAGCAGGTCCTGTAAATCGGAAAATCGGGTATCCTCCATATCGAAGTTCAGGATGTCGTCTTCTGAAACGGAGAAATCCGGTGGCAGTTCCACCTTGAAATCCGTTGGTTCGATGGCGTCCGTAAGATCGATGAAAGCGGGTTCGTCTTTCGGCGTCTCAGATAATTTCGGAAATTCCTGAGTCCCGGTGCGGTCGGTAAGCTGGCAGATTTCGACCATGTCAATATTTTGCTCAGACGGTATTTCATCAGTAAGAAGAATGATATCATCGTCATCCACGAGGAGATTTTCACCGGATAAAGGTTGCGTGGGGTGTGTCATGGAAACTCCTTTATTTGAATCAGATAAACCCAAGATAATCTGGTGGACAAAAAAATGTCGGGTGACCCATTCTGGGGAATCGCTATCATAAGCATTTATCAGTGTCAATATATTTACCCAGAATTACAAGGGTAAATTAACTAAAAGGTTTTCGGACAAGGGCATTGAAGCCTCAATTCCCGCATTTGTCGATATTGGTATCAATCCTTTCAGATTAAAAGGGTTGAAATTTTGTTGAACTTATGAGAAACAAAATAGTTAATATTAATGAGGGGAGGTGATCGGTTGGGAAGTGTCATTAAAAAAAGAAGAAAGAAAATGAGAAAGCACAAACATAAAAAGCTTTTGGCCCGTACGCGCCACCAGAGAAGGAAAGGTAAATAAGATGCCTGGAATCTTTTCTGAACAAAGAAAAAGCACTTTCGCATAACGTTTATTGCGTTGGTGCGTCAGTGCTTTTCTTTTATGCAGGCAATCCATAAACTGTGAATTTTTAGTTACTGAAGTAACGCCTTTATTTATATCCCTTAAGATATTTCAGGAATTCTGCATTGGTTGAAAGCACAACCGAACTGTTCTCGCCCAGTGTCTCATTGTATACTTCAAGAGATTTCATAAACGAATAGAATTCCGGGTCAATGCCGTATGCCTGGGCATAAAGCCTTGTGGATTCGGCATCGGCCTTGCCTTTAATTTCCTGAGCGGTTCGATAGGCTTCGGAAGTGATGCGCTTTAAATCACGTTCTTTTTCACCCATTATTTTAGCTGCCTCCCCCTTTCCTTCCGAACGAAATTTCTCTGCGATCTGTTTGCGCTCCGCAATCATTCGACCGTACACGGATTCCCGGACCTGTTCCACGTAATTGATGCGTTTAATCTTGACATCCACCAGTTCGATGCCGAATGGAGACAACTTGGGCTGGGCTTGTTCCAGAATGCCGCGGGTAATTTTATCCCTTCCCGCCGTAATCTGTTCCACCGGATCTTTCTGGATATCTTCCAGGCCGATTTCAAAGGTATCCAGTTCCCGGTTGCTGCGTCTGACGGCTTCAATGAGGCGGTAGGATGTAATAAAATTGCGGGTAGCCGGGTCGATAATATCGTCGAGGCGGCTCTGAGCACTGATCGTATTGTTGACAGTCTGAAAGAATTTGATGGGGTCTACGATTTTCCAGCGCGCAAAGACATCCACCCAGATGTAGGTTTTATCCAGTGTGGGAATCTGTCCGGGATCACCCTCCCACTGAAGGAGGTTTTTCGGAAAATAGGTTGCTTCCTGAATGAAAGGCACCTTGAAATACAGTCCGGGAGCCTGTTTGGGAGTACCGACCACGCGGCCGAACTGGGTAACCACGACCTGCTCGGTCTCATTGACGATATAGGCCGATGTAAAAGCCATCAAAACGGCAATGCCGGCGGCGATGATCAACAAAACTTTGGAATTCATTTTGAGAGCCCTCTGGTTTTTCCGAGGTTAAGAAAAGGAAGAAGATTGCTTTGTTCCGAATCCACGATATATTTTTCGCCGATTTTGGGGAAAATACTGCTCATCATTTCCAGATACAGCCGACGCTTGGTGACATCTCTGGCTTTATTGTATTCAGTATAAAGCGCGATAAACCTGGATGCATCCCCTTTTGCGCGGTTGATTCGATCCAGAGCGAATCCTTCAGCTGCTTTGATGGTTCGGTCCGCTTCTCCGCGTGCATTCGGTATGGCCTTGTTATAATCTTCCTTGGCCTGATAAATCATTTTTTCCTTTTCCTGTACCGCCTGATTGACTTCGTTGAATGAAGTCTGCACCGGGTCCGGAACATTGGTTTTTTTCATTTCAATGGTAACGACGTTAATGCCGGCTTCGGCGTTATCCAGTTCATCTTGTAGAATGTTTCTGGCTTCAATCGCAATTTCTTCCCGCTTGCTGATCACCTCGTTGACACTGCGGTCTCCGACGACAAGGCGCATGGCTGCTTCCGACATATCCATCAGAAGCCGGCGGATATCTTTGACCTTGAAGAGAAAGTTATAAGGATCTTTAATGCGGTATTGCACAATCCAGGGAACGAGCGCCACGTTCAAATCGCCGGTAAGCATTAATGTAATACCGGCATCCTCGGTGTTTCCGGAAATTTTGCGCTGATCACTCTCACGATTGGTGCTGAACCCGAATTCCTCCTTATAGACGCGGCGGACTTTTACCTTTGTCACTTTTTCAATTCCTGTGGGCAGCTTGAAGTTCAGGCCGGGTTGAGTGGTTCTGACATATTTGCCGAAACGCTGCACAACACCCACCTCGTCCACATCCACGGTGTAAAACATGGAAACTCCCAAAAAAAGCACTGCGGCCAAAATAAGGACAATCGGGCCGCCAGGGAGTTTGACACTTTTCAGTTTATCTGCAATTTCACCAAATTGCGGCAAATTGGGGCCGCTCTTGCTTTGCTGCTGTTCTTTTAATTTTTCCCAGTCCCAGCTCATAGATATTTCCACCATAAAGTTAATAAACTTTCATCTACCACAATCTTCACTATTGGTCCATTCCCTCTGCCCAGCCTGGGGAGGGGATAAATGGAAATCGCAGATTGCAGCAACTCAACGCATTACAAAGGTTATTGATAAGTATCATTTAAGTTACACGGCGTTTCAAGTCAAGGAAAAATGGGTTTTTGCGTGGAACTGATTACGGATAGGGGAAGATAATATCCTGACGTTCTGTGTTTTTTGTGGTTAGTGATATGCTTGACTTACGAGAACTGTGAACAGGCCGCATTGCAAAGCGGATATGGAACGTATTGAAAATAGCGATTCGGTAGAAGATGGATTACATGCTCTTCTTCTTCAGGGTATCCAGTTGCAACCGCGCTTCCTTTACGGCTGATTCCTGTTCATATCCCGTGGCATTTTTGGCAGCCAATTCAATAAATTCGTATCCTTTTGTAAAATCACCCATTCTGCCATACGCCAGAGCCAACCCCATGTATGCCGGAGAAAAATCCGGATCCAGTTCACTTGCCCGGGAAAATTCCAGGACAGCCGCATCGATCTTGTCGATCTGTAAGAATTTAAGCCCATTATCTACATGTCTGGAAGGGGTGTCAAGGGCTGCATGGTGATATGCACTGATAGGACCGCAGGCTGAAAAGAAGAAAATACAAAAAGAACAAATCAGATTGGCCATATTTGCAGGGTGATTCGTTTGTTTTGAGCTGAACTGTCTAAAATAATGAAATATATTGCTTGCTGTCATGATCGAATTTCTTTTTGAACAATTAAACCTTGCCGTTTATAATCAAATGACGTCGCTAAGTCAATATCCTAAACACGGCCGCCGCTCCATCTCAATTTTGCCTTCACTATGTCGAAATAACGCTGGCCAGGAAGCTTGATCATCTGTACCGGATAAGGGCTTTTCTGAATTGTTATCATGTCATTTTTGTAAAGTTCAATGCCGGACTGGCCATCAAATGTTACCATCACATCCGATGTCTCTTTCTCGATGACGATGGTGATAACAACCGAATCCGGAATGATCAAGGGCCGGATGGTCAAAGTAAACGGGCAGATGGGTGTTAAAATGATACCGGGAACTGATGGATGAACGATGGGGCCTCCGGCGGCAAGGGAATATGCGGTTGAGCCCGTGGGGGTGGCCACAATGAGGCCATCCGCCCGGTATGTCGTTAAATAATGGTCGTCCAGAAGGGTTTTAATACTTGCCAGACGCGCCAGCGCCCCCTGGTTGATCACCAGATCATTCAGGACGGTCTCTGAGGCGATGATTCGACCATCTCGGAGGATATCGGCCCGAAGCCGCATGCGCGGGCTGGTTGCCGGTTTTTGATGAATGATGGCGCTGACGGCCTCAAACAGATTGTCTTCGGAGATTTCGGCCAGAAAACCGACTTCTCCGAATTTAACCCCTAAAACAGGAATGGGGGCGTTTCCTATCCATCGGACAGCGGATAAAAAGGTTCCGTCACCGCCAAGTACCAAAACGCAAAACAGGTCATCAGGCGCATGGGGGGAGCCGGAAACAGCCGGCTTTGCGGAAAACATCTCTTTTCTGAAGACATCGATATCCCTGTTTTTCAGCCAAGCTTCGAGATCGTCTGCCTTCTGAATGGCGGGAGCATCGTTTTTTACAACCAGCCCGATTCGTTTCACAAGTTTAAATGGCCTCTGGGTTGATTCAACAAAATTACCATCAAGATTTTCAAGAAATTTTAATGATTTTAAACTCAAAAAGCAAATTCTTTTGTCTTGACTCATTCAGATGGTTTTTATAATAAGATGAACATTCAGGAAAGGAAGCTTATACCATAACATTTAAGGGGAGGGTGATATGAAGAAGAAAGTCGTGAATAAGCAGTTCATTACCGTCATCGTTGCAGGGCTGTTGGTGCTAACATTTACAGGGGTCGGCAGTGCGGCCGATACCATAAAAATGGGTGTCGGCGGCGCTCACAGCGGGGACCTGGCCTCTTACGGCCTGCCGATTGTCAAGGCCGTCAAGCTGGTTGCAGAAGATGTGAACGCCAAAGGCGGAATTCTGGGTAAACAAGTTGAAGTGATTGCAGAAGACGATGTATGCAAGCCGGAAGTGGCTACCAATACGGCCACCAAGCTGGTCTCCCAGGGGGTAACCGTTGTGGTCGGTCATGTCTGCAGCGGCGCCACCAAAGCGGCCATGGATATCTACAAAGACGCCAAGGTTGTTGCCATGTCCGGTTCCGCCACGAATCCGGACCTCACACAGAGCGGAAAATACCCTAATTTTTTTAGAACCATCGCCTCCGACGATGCCCAGGCAAAGCTTGAAGTTGATTTTGCTCTGGATGTCCTGAAACTTAAAAAAATTGCCGTTCTGCACGATAAGGGCGATTATGGCAAAGGTCTGGCTGAATTTGCCAAAACATTCATCGAAAAATCCGGAAAAGCTCAGGTCGTCCTTTTTGAGGGGATCACCCCCGGTGCTGTGGATTATTCATCGGTTGTCAACAAGGTGAAGAAAGCCGGCGCCGAAGCCATTATTTTCGGTGGATATCACCCGGAAGCTTCAAAAATCGTCAGCGAAATGCGCAAAAGCAAAATGAAAATAGCTTTTATTTCCGATGACGGAGTAAAAGACGAAACCTTTATCAAGGTTGCCGGAAAATATGCTGAAGGCGTTTATGCAACCGGCCCCAAAGACACATCGACCAACCCGTTGGACAAAGCCGTTAAAGAAGCCTATAAAAAAGCTTATGGCGAAGATGTGGGGGTATTTTCCATCAATGGATATGCAGCCGCTCAGGCGCTGTTAAATGCCATCCAGAAAGCCGGTTCAACCGATTACGACGCCATTGTCAAGGCGTTGCGGACCGAACAGGTGGATACGCCGCTGGGGAAAATCAAATTTGACGATCGCGGAGACGCCATCGGTGTGGGATTTTCGGTGTATCAGGTCAAAGACGGGAAATATGTCGAGTTGAAGAACTAACCGATAAAATAGTGGAATACCTCGGGGGACAGGTGTGGCCGATGATACCCGTCCCCTGTTTTTTACCTTGTTCAGGCCAATGTTTCCGTGCCGGTTTAAAAGGAAGAAGGCTGGGTATCGATGGAATATTTCTTTGAGCTTTTTCTGGGGGGCCTGACACGTGGCAGCATTTATGCGCTGATTGCCCTTGGCTACACCATGGTTTACGGCATCATCGAGCTGATCAATTTCGCCCATGGTGAAATTTATATGATCGGCGCATTTACGGCGCTGATTGTGGCCAGTGTACTGACGGTCATGGGGCTGAACGAGTTTGCGATTCTGGTTCTGGCGTCGATTGCAGCAGCGGTTTATTCGGCCGCTTATGGCTATACGGTGGAAAAAATCGCCTATAAGCCCCTGCGTCATGCCCCGCGGCTTTCCCCGCTGATCAGCGCCATCGGCATGTCCATTTTCCTTCAAAACTATGTTCTTCTGGCCCAGACATCCGATTTTCTGCCGTTTCCCAGCCTGATCCCGGATTTTGAATTCTGGGAGCCTTATTCCCACCTGCTGCGATCCACGCAACTGGTTATCCTGGTTACCACCACCGTGATCATGGTGCTGCTGACGCTCTTGATCAAATATACCAAAATCGGAAAGGCCATGCGGGCAACGGCTCAGGATCGCAGTATGGCGATGCTGGTGGGTGTCAATGTCAATCAGGTGATTTCCATGACCTTTGTCATCGGCTCCTGCCTGGCGGCGGTTGGTGGCGTATTGATTGCCTCGCATATTGGTCAGATCAATTTTTTCATTGGTTTTATCGCCGGAATCAAGGCATTCACAGCTGCGGTGCTGGGCGGTGTCGGCAGTATTCCCGGTGCGGTACTCGGAAGTCTGATTCTCGGCCTGACGGAAAGCTTCGCCACCGGCTATGTGTCGAGCGACTATGAAGATGTTTTTGCGTTTGCATTGCTGGTTTTGATCCTGATTTTCAGACCGGCTGGCCTCCTTGGCAGATCCACCATGCAAAAAGTATAGGCCCCGAAAATGATTTCATGTGTCTTCAAGTTTAACATGCGTGTGACGGTATAAATGATGCCAACCTTATCTGAAATTAAAAAATCGTTTCTGGTATCCCTCTGGTTCATGTTTCTTACCTTCCCGATCATGGTCATCCGGGTCAACACCACGGAAAAACTGGTGCTGTGGCGATGGGAAAACATGGCCTATATGGGCATTGGCAGTTTTCTGCTTTCTTTTGTCTGGCGGTATATGCTCTGGCGAAAAGAAACCGGAAAAAAAGATAGCGAGTCCGGAACGCTGCAACTGCCGTCATTTTTTGAACGGATATTGTCGGATCGCCGATATATCGTTCCAGCGACTGCTGCCGGCATTGCACTGGTGGCGATTTTCCCTTTTGTGATGGACACCTATCAGACCAACATCATGATCACAGCCCTCATGTACATCGTTCTGGGACTGGGGCTGAACATCGTTGTCGGGCTGGCCGGCCTTCTGGATCTGGGATATGTGGCTTTTTATGCGGTTGGCGCCTACACGTATGGGCTTTTGAATCATCATTTCGGACTCGGGTTCTGGACTGTTCTGCCGATAGGTGCGGTGATGGGGGCTTTTTTCGGAATACTTCTCGGGTTTCCGGTTCTGCGTCTTCGGGGGGATTATCTGGCCATCGTCACCCTGGGTTTTGGCGAAATCATTCGTCTGATACTTGAAAACTGGAACGAATTTTCGTTTGGCCCCAGCGGTATCGCCCAGATTGCCAGGCCTTCTTTGTTCGGCATTCAGTTGTCACTTTCCAGCTCCATCATTTATTTATATTTCGTGATGATCGGCATGGTGCTGTTCACTATTTTTGTCGTCAATCGGTTGCAGAATTCCCGGATCGGCCGGGCCTGGATCGCCTTAAGGGAAGATGAAGTGGCCTGTCAGGCCATGGGAATCGACAAAACCCGTACCAAACTGACGGCGTTTGCGCTGGGCGCTACCTGGGCCGGCATGGTCGGGGTTATCTTCGCCGCCAAAACGACATTTATCAATCCCGCCAGCTTCACGTTTCTGGAATCGGCGATGATTCTGGCCATCGTCGTTCTGGGCGGAATGGGCTCCATTGTCGGCGTCTCCATTGCCGCCCTGATCCTGATTTTGCTGCCCGAATACCTCAGGGCGTTTTCCGAATTCAGAATGCTTATTTTCGGAGCCATCATGGTCATCATGATGGTTTTTCGTCCGCAGGGAATTGTCGCCAATGTCCGCCGGAGCTATAAGTTCCAGCCCGATAAACATTCTTGATGCGGATATCCCCATCTATGGAAACCATACTGGAAGTAAACGGACTGACGATGGATTTCGGCGGACTGCGTGCGCTGGATCATCTGAATATCGATATCCGAAGGGGAGAAATCGTTGCCCTGATTGGTCCCAACGGGGCCGGGAAAACCACTTTTTTCAACTGCATCACCGGGATTTATCTGCCGACCCAGGGGGATATCATCATTTCGCCTCCCAAGGCTGAAGGTACCCATAAGCGCGAGCGGATCAACGGGTTGAAGCCCAATCAGGTAACCGAAAAAGGCATGGCCCGCACGTTTCAGAACATCCGCCTCTTTCCGAACATGACGGTTCTCGAAAATGTGATGATCGGCAGGCACTGCCGGACCCGTGCCGGGGTTGCCGGAGCCATATTCCGCAATCGGGCCATGGTCAGAGAAGAACAGTCTATTGTCGATGACAGTTTCCGGGTTCTGGAAAAAATCGGGCTGGCCAGATATGTCAACGATCAGGCCAGGAATCTGCCCTACGGCGCTCAGCGTCTTCTTGAAATCGCCAGAGCCCTGGCGACCGAACCTTTCCTGATTCTTCTTGATGAACCGGCAGCCGGCATGAATCCACAGGAAACGCACGAACTCGATGAATTGATCACGCGGATTCGGGATGACGAAGGTATTTCCATCCTGTTGATCGAACATGACATGAAACTTGTCATGAGTCTGTCGAACCGGATTTTTGTCATGGATTACGGCAAGAAGATCGCACAGGGAACACCCGAAGAAATCCGCAACAATCCTGTGGTGATCAAGGCATACCTTGGAGAAGAAATCGATGCTTAGGGTAAACGGCGTTTCAACATATTACGGGAATATCCAGGCGCTGAAGAACATCAGCATGGAGGTTTCCGAAGGGGAGATCATCACCCTGATCGGCGCCAATGGTGCTGGAAAAACCACCACCCTGATGTCTATTTCCGGACTTGTTCCGCCCAGACAAGGAGAAATTATCTTCAAAGACCGGCCCATCCATGGCATGAGCCCGGAAAAAATTGTCGCTCTGGGGATCAGTCAGGTTCCGGAAGGTCGCAGGATATTTCCCTATCTGACGGTTGCGGAAAATCTCGATATGGGCACTTTTCTGCGAAACGATAAAGACAATATCCGAAAAGATCTTGCCTATATCTGGGATTTGTTTCCAATTCTATCCAAGAGAAGGCATCAGGCCGGGGGTACGCTCAGCGGCGGCGAGCAGCAGATGCTTGCCATATCCCGGGCCTTGATGGCCAGACCGAAACTGCTGCTGCTCGATGAACCTTCTCTGGGGCTGGCTCCCTTGATTGTCCGCCAGATATTTGAAATCATCATGAAGATAAATATCGAAAACAACACCACCATTTTTCTGGTCGAGCAAAATGCCAATCTTGCCCTCAAAGTGGCCCACAGAGGCTACGTCATGGAGAACGGTGCGATCACGATGGCCGATTCCGCGCCGAACCTCCTGAGCAATGAAGCCGTCAAGAAAGCCTATCTGGGGCTCTAGCCCGATTTTGGGATGAAACAAACCATGAATACTCCGGCCAATTCACCTGTGAAAGATCGGATGGAAACCCTGCGTCAGGCCCTTCATCATCACAATTTCCTGTATCATGTGCAGGACAATCCTGAAATATCGGATGCTGAATACGATCGGTTGATGCAGGAGTTGATAGCACTCGAAAAAGCCCATCCAGAGCTGCAAAGCCCGGATTCACCGACGATTCGTGTGGGTGCGCCACCGCTTGCCGTGTTTGAAACCACAGCGCATTCCCTTCCCATGCTCAGCCTGGATAATGCATTTGTCGTGCAGGATATCATCGATTTCGACAGCCGGGTAAAAAAAACGCTGCAAATTCAGGATGCGGTGCTTTATACTGCCGAGCCGAAAATGGACGGTGTAGCGGTCGAGCTGGTCTATGAAGACGGCAAGCTGGTCATGGCGTCCACCCGGGGGGATGGCATGAGCGGTGAAGTGATTACCGATAATGTTAAAACCATCCGCTCGGTTCCGCTCCAGCTCCAGGTCGGTTCGATTGAAGGACGGCTCGAGGTCCGCGGAGAAGTCTTCATGGACCGCAGAGGCTTCGATAAGCTGAACCGCAGCCGCGAAGAGAGTGACCTTCCGGTTTTTGCCAACCCCAGAAATGCCGCCGCCGGATCACTCCGGCAACTGGATTCTTCGATAACCGCTGCACGTCCGCTGGATATGTTCATCTACGGTACGGGACTGACGTCGGGTTTGAACAGCGACTCTCACTCGGATGTCCTGAACCGGCTGGCATCCATGGGATTCAAGGTAAACCCCCTGATTCATCCTTGCCTGACACTGGACCAGGTTCTGGAATTCTACCGGGAATTGGAAGAAAGCCGATCCAGCCTTTCCTATGATATCGATGGTATGGTGATCAAGGTGGACAGTCTCCGGTATCAGACCATGCTGGGTGAAAAAGCCAGAAGTCCCCGATGGGCCATTGCCTGGAAGTTTCAGGCAATTCAGGGAACCACGCGGATTCAGGCTATTGAAGTGCAGGTGGGCCGGACCGGTGTCCTCACGCCGGTCGCGCATCTCGAGCCGGTCAGAATCGGCGGTGTCTCGGTCAGCCGGGCCACGTTGCATAACGAAGAAGAGATTCAGCGCAAGGATATCCGCGTTGGCGATACAGTGTTTGTGGAAAGAGCAGGAGATGTTATCCCCAAGGTGGTCAAGGTCATCACCGAAAAGCGCGATGGCAGTGAAATCGCCTTCCGGATGCCTGCAACCTGTCCTGCCTGCGGCTCTCAAACCATTCGATCTTCACTGGAAAACTCCGACAAGCTTGAGTCTGCACTGCGGTGTTTCAATGTCCGGTGCCCGGCGCAGCTTAAGGAAAACATCATTCATTTTGCTTCCAAACGGGCTGTTGATATAGAAGGTCTGGGGGATAAGCTGGCGGCTCAACTGGTGGATGCGGGTCTGTTGACTTCTTATGCGGATATTTTTCGATTGACCATTGAAAAACTGCTCACCCTGAGCCGTATGGGACAAAAGTCCGCTGAAAATCTGATATCCGCCATTGAAAAAAGTAAAACAATACCGTTGAACCGGTTTCTGTACAGCCTGGGAATTCGGCATGTGGGAGAGAATATCGCCGATATTCTGGCCAGAAAATGGGGAAACCTGAATACAGTCATGCAGCAATCTCCGGAATCCCTGTCGGCGGTGGAAGGCATTGGCAAGACCATTGCCGAAAGCATTTACGGCTTTTTCAGTAATCCGGGCAACAGAGAAATTCTTGATAAAATACAGGAAAGCGGTGTTGAAATCCTCTCTGGCCCTGCGATTGTCCATCACAGGCTTGAAGGCAAATCGTTTGTGCTTACGGGAACGCTTCCCAATCTGACCCGCAACCAGGCCAAAGACCTGATCGAGGCTGCAGGCGGAAAAGTGACTGGCGCAGTCAGCCGGAACACCACCTATCTGGTTGCCGGAGAAGCTGCCGGTTCCAAGCTGGAAGCGGCCCGCAAATTGGGAACAGAGATCATCGATGAGTCCGCTCTCATGAAACTTCTTGCAAAGGATGGCACATGACAGAACAGGTCAGAGCCAGAGCCGTGATTACCGGAAAGGTTCAGGGCGTATGTTTTCGGGCCGAGACCCAGCGTGCCGCCATACAGAAGAAGGTGCTGGGATGGGTTAAAAACCGATCGGACGGGTCTGTAGAAGTGCTGTTTGAAGGAGATGATACGGCTGTGAACGCCATGCTGGAATGGTGCTGGCAGGGTTCACGTTATTCGCGGGTACAGCATGTGGATGTGCAATGGGAAACCTATACGGGCAGCTTCAATCGGTTTGAAATTGTCTATTAGAAAACTTTGGTTCATCGTGGATTGACGTGAAAGCCGGGTACGACCATCGTTTCTGTCGATTCGTTGAATGATTTTATTTGCCGCTGGTTCCCAAGCTGGAGCTTGGGAACCAGCGGACTTGTGTTATTGTCACGCTAAAATTGTTTTTCTGAATGTCTGTAGGAATCAGGCGCAGTTATATGCCTTCCTTCAGTTTTTTTCCGGGGCGGAACTTGACCACATTGCTTTTTTTGATTTTAATGGCTTCACCGGTTCGGGGATTGCGACCCTTGCGGGCTTTGCGTGTGGTTTTCAAAAATGTGCCAAAACCGACCAGCGTCACTTTGCCGTCTTTCTTGTCTTTAAGCGCCTTGCCGATTCCATCCATAAAGGAATTGAGCGCTGCGCTGGCGGCCGCTTTGGTAATTCCCGCCTCCTGAGCCATCTTGTCAACCAAATCTGATTTTGTCATTGTTGCTTGCCCCCCATAATAGATTGTTTTGAATTCATGAGCCTGATTATCTGCAATGTTTACAGAACACTGCATGTGATGTCAACAGAAAATCATTGTTTATCAACAGTTAATGGCTTTTAAACCAAACAAATCGGTATTCCAACAAGGTTTTCCGGATTCAGTATCTTGCTTTAAAACAAGGCATCCACAAATTCTTCAGAATTGAACAACTGAAGATCCTCGATGTTTTCCCCGATTCCGATATATTTCAGGGGTAGTTTTAGATCATGGCAGATACTGACTGCTATCCCGCCCTTTGCGGTTCCATCCAGTTTGGTGAGCGCCAGTGCGGTTACGCCGATGGATTCATGAAACAAGCGTGCCTGGGAAATGGCATTCTGTCCGGTCGTCGCATCCAGGACCAGAAGCGTTTCGTGCGGTGCATTCGGGATTTTTTTGGAAACGGATCTTCGGATCTTTTTCAATTCTTCCATGAGATTAATACGCGTATGCAGCCTGCCTGCGGTATCAACGATCACCACATCAATGTTTCGCGCCATGGCCGCTTCCACGCCGTCAAAGGCAACCGCCGCAGGATCGGCTTCATGCTTGTGTCTGACAATTTCAGCGCCGGATCGCTCTGCCCATATGGTCAACTGCTCGACAGCCGCAGCTCGGAACGTATCTGCGGCGGCAATCAAGACTTTTTTCCCGTCATGAGCGAACTGTGCGGCCAGTTTCCCGATAGTCGTGGTTTTTCCGACACCATTGACCCCGACAACCATAATGACAAGTGGCTTATGTACGGTATCCGAAACAATTGTATCGACACTCAACAATTCCAGAATTTCCTGCTTCAGGGCTTTTTTGAATCCGTCTGCATCCAGTTTCGCCGACAAAAACTTTTCAGATATCCGCTGTATCAAGTCGGTTGTGGTTTTGACACCAATATCTGCGGTAATCAGCAACTCCTCCAATTCTTCCAGGAGTTCATCGTCTATCTGACGTTTTCCGACAAAAAGTTTGTCGATGTCTGTTGTCAGAACCTGACGGGTTTTGGAAAGCCCGTCTTTAAGTTTCTGAAGCAGACCGCGGGAAGGCGGCGTGTCGATCGGAGGAGGAGTCTCTGGCTTATCCATCTCCGGAGAAGTGGAATCTGCCGTATCCTTGTTTTTTTTGAACCAGTTCAATGCCATTGAAGTCCTTTATCTGCACATATATAAGTTGGCTCCGCCTTTACAGGTAAGCCCTCTGGGTGTGTCGGCCCCTGTCCATAACAAATAGACAGGGGTCAATGTAATATCTGACTGAGAAAAAGCTGGGTCCGTTCATGCTGAGGATTCTCGAAAAAAGCCTCCGGCGTATTGGATTCCACAATCTGACCGAAATCCATGAAGAGTACCCGGTGGGCAACGCTCTTGGCAAAACCCATTTCATGGGATACAACGATCATGGTCATGCCTTCCTGGGCCAGGCTGATCATGACATCCAGAACTTCCTTGACCATTTCGGGGTCCAGGGCGGAGGTCGGTTCATCGAAGAGCATGATATTGGGCTTCATGCAAAGACTTCTGGCAATGGCCACACGTTGTTGCTGGCCGCCGGAAAGCTGTCCGGGATATTTTTTGGCCTGTTCGGCAATATGAACTTTTTCAAGATAATACATGGCTGTTTTTTCGGCTTCGACTCTGGGTATTTTGCGCACCCATACCGGTCCGATGGTCAGATTTTCCAGAATGGTCAGATGGGGAAACAAATTGAAATGCTGGAACACCATCCCCACCTCGGCCCGAATTTTTTCGATATTCTTGATATTGTTGGTCAGTTCCGTACCATCGACGATGATTTTTCCCCGTTGATGTTCCTCCAGTCGGTTGATACAGCGGATCAGGGTGGACTTTCCGGAACCCGACGGACCGCAGATGACGATCCGCTCTCCTTTCTGGATGGTCAGATCGATGCCGCGCAGAACATGAAAATCTCCATACCATTTGTGCATATCGATGATTTCGATGATAGCACCGGCTTCAGGTGGATCGATGGGGTTCATAGTTCTTTCTCCAGCTTTCTGCTGTAATTGGACATGGTATAGCAGCATACGAAATAAATACACGACAGGAAAAAAAAGGCTTCTCTGGAAAAACCCATCCAGCTCGGATTGGCCAATGTTGTCTGAGTTGTTTTCAGAATATCGTACAAGCCGATGATGACCACCAGGGATGTATCCTTGAATGCGGAAATCAGGATACTGACCGATGGGGGGATGACGATTTTCAGGGCCTGGGGCAGGATGATCAGGCGCATGGTCTGAACATAATTCAGGCCAAGGGATTCGGCTGCCTCATACTGGCCTTTGGCGATTCCCTGAAGCCCTCCGCGGACCACTTCGGCGATGTAGGCCGCTGTAAACATGATAATGGCAGCCTGCGCCCGCAGAATCTTGTTGATGGTCAGGCCTTCCGGAAGAAAGAGCGGAAAAATGACCGCAGACATGAAAAGCAGACTGACCAGGGGAACTCCCCGAATCATTTCGATATAAATAATACTGAGAAGTTTGATGGCCGGCATGCGCGATCTTCTGCCAAGAGCCAGAAGTACTCCCAGGGGATAGGCAGCGGCAAGTCCGAAAACCGCCAGAAGGAAAGTCAGCGGCAACCCTCCCCATTGCGTGCTTTCCACCGGGGCGAGTCCAAAAATGCCTCCCTTCATCAAGACAGCCATAAAAAAAAGTCCGGCTGTCCAGGCATAGAAAAGCGTTTTTGACCACATCCGCCGATGCCTGCTGATCAGCAGCAGACCGATCAGGAGAATCATGGCCGAAAGGGGGCGCCACTGCAATTCATACGGAAAAAAACCGAACAGAATAAAGCGGTAATTCGCCGAAATGATAGACCAGCAGGCTCCGCTCGCAGATCGGCATTCTGTGGAAGTGGATGACCACAGACTGTCGATAAATATCCACCGAATCAGCGGGGGCACGATTTTACAGAGGAAAAAAAACGTGACAAGGGTCAGTACCGAATTGAATAAGCCGTTAAACAGGTTCGATTTGATCCACCCGATCACCCCGATGCTGGTTAAAGGTGGCCTGATATCGTCTATCTGGGCAGGGGAAGACAGATTGGAAGGCTGCGTCATAGGGTTAGCCCATCCTGTTTCGGATTTTGTTTTTTGTGCCGATAGTCATCGTTCGATCAATGCAATTTTTTTGTTGTACCAGTTCATGAATGCAGAAGTGACGAGGCTGAAAATCAGATAGACCACCATAATCAGCGCAACGCCTTCGATGGCTTGTCCGGTTTGGTTGATGGTGGTGTTGGCAACCGATACAAAATCCGGAAATCCGATGGCAACAGCCAGGGAGCTGTTCTTGGTAAGATTGAGCATCTGGCTGGTCAGCGGGGGAACGATGATGCGAAGCGATTGGGGAAGAATGACAAGATTCAGGGTCTGCCACGGTTTCAATCCCAGAGACATGGCTGCCTCGGTTTGCCCCTTGCTGACCGCCTGTATGCCGGATCGAACAATTTCCGCCACAAAAGCGGCGGTGTAAAGCACCAATCCGAGAAGAAGTGCTGTAAACTCGGGGCTGACGGTGAGGCCGCCGGTAAAATTAAAGCCGGAAAGCCGGGGCATGTTCATGGCGGTCGGGGCGCCGAAAACAAACCAGGTGATCAAAGGAAACCCCAGTAAAACAGCGGATCCCGTACTGAATACCGGAAACGCCAGACCGGTGCGATCCTGTCTTATTCTTGCCCATTTTCGAAGGAAATAAACACACAGGCACCCGGCCAGAAAGGCAACGGCAACATACCCATATGCCGGATGAGGTTCTGGAACGCCAAAGGCAAGCCCCCTGTTGCATAGAAACATGCCAGGAAACGGTTCCAGCGCATTGCGGGGAGCGGGAAGCGAATCGTAAAAAACAGCATACCAGAAGATCAGTTGCAACAGAATGGGGATATCCTGGAAGAATTCGATATAAGCGGCAGCCATCCGTGAAACCAGCCAGTTGGAAGACAGTCTGGCAATGCCGACAAAAGTGCCCAGTACGACCGTCAGGACAATGCCGACGAATGCAACCTTGATGGTGTTCAGGATGCCGACAAGCAAGGCTCTGGCATAGCTGTCGGCTGCTGAATAGCGGATCAGCGACTCGCCAACCTCAAACGAAGCTTCTTTCTCCAGAAAATGGAAGCCCGTGGCAATGGATTGCCGCTGCAGGTTGGTTACCGTATTGGAGAACAGATAGTAAGCGATGAAGCCGACCACGGCAAGGGTCGCCAATTGGTATACAATGGCTCTTCTGGAAGGGTCTTGCCAGAAAGGAATGGAATTTTCAGTTTGTTTCGTGGATGACACGGAAGTATCCGAGTAGAGTGATTTGGGCAGTGTGCAGGAATGCGGAAGCACACCTGCACGAACCGGGTCGGGCCAGTTATCTATTTGAAATCAGGAGAATACATCAACCCGCCTTTTGTCCACAGAGCATTATACCCACGATCTAGACCCAATGGTGTTGATGGGCCGACATTGCGATCAAATACTTCAGCATAATTGCCAACCTGTTTTATGATGTTATAAGCAAAATTTTCTTCCAGTCCTAAAGCTTTCCCGTTTCCAGGCACAACACCCAAAAAGCGTTGAATAGAAGGATTGGAGCTTTTAAGCATTTCATCCACATTCTTTGAGGAAATACCCAGTTCCTCAGCGTTTATAAGGGCTAAAACAGTCCAGTTGACAACATCTTTCCACTGGTTGTCGCCATGACGTACTGCCGGCGCCAGGGGCTCTTTGGAAATGATTTCCGGTAAAAAGATATAGTCTGAAGGATTCGGTGCTACCGACTTGGCACCTGCCAGTTGTGATGTATCTGATGTCAGGCAGTCACAGCGGCCGGCGAAGAAAGCTTTATTCAGTTCAGCATTGTTTTCAATAACAACAGGTTTCATTTTCATGTTGTTGGATCTAAAATAATCTGCAACATTTTGTTCAGTGGTTGTACCAGGTAGAACACATACGGTTGCACCGTTCAGTTCTTTTGCACTTTTGATATTCATTTTTTTCGGAACCAGAAAACCCTGCCCGTCGTAATAATTGACCTGTGCAAAATCAAGCCCTTGAGCAGTGTCCCGGCTCAGTATTATGGTAGCGTTGCGGCAGAGTACATCCACTTCTCCGGATTGAAGTGCTGTAAAGCGCTGAACGGCGGTGAGCGGTACAAACTTGATCTTTTTGGCATCGCCAAAAACGGCAGCGGCAATCGCCCGACCGGTATCCACATCGAGTCCTTTCCACTCTCCTTTTTCATCGGGAATACCGAAACCGGCCAACTGGCCATTGACGCCTACCTGAACGAACCCTTTGGCCTTGATGTCATCCAGCGTGCCGGCGCTGATACTGCCGGCGGCAAGAACCATGACAACGACGAATGCACAAACCCATAACTTTCGCAATTTCATTTTATCCTCCTTTTTGATAACTTGAATATGAACCAGCTTCATCAAATTGATACACATCGATCAGTCAATTCGATACCATATGTGCTTTGACAATGGCAAGAGAAAAGGGCGCCCGCCGACTGGTTGAATTGAACACAGCCTGAACGGCCCCCCGATTTGAAGAAAATGTCGTAATGGAAAATGACCTGGTAAGCGCCAAAAAAACGGCGATGATCAAGGCATTCAAGGAGAAAAACACGGATGAACAGCCAAGCTTGCAATCAATTGCTGATGCCGATGACCGCGGCTGAAATGCTGGAGAATTTCTGTAAGGTGTTACCGAAACATGTAACCCTGATCGAAGTGGGGCTGCGGGACGGGTTACAGTTCGAGGAAAAAATTGTTCCGACCCTGCTGAAGCGTGAAATCGTCTTGCACCTGGCAGCGGCCGGATTCAAGCATATACAGGTGGCTTCATTCGTTCATCCCGGAAAAGTGCCTCAGATGGCGGATGCGGAAAAGTTGATTTCTGCGCTGTCCGGAATATCGGGAGTTGCCTTCAACGCCCTGGCGCTGAATATGGCAGGTGTGGAACGGGCAATATCTTCACACTTGACCCACATCGAGGTTTCGGTGTCTGCCAGCAATCGACACAGCCTGAACAACACGGGCATGCATGCGGAGGCGGCCTTAAAAACGGGCTTAAGAATGGTAGAGTTATCCAAAAGGCACGGGATGCATGTTCGGGCAGGCATTCAGTGCGCCTTTGGCAGTGGACACGATGAGATTATTTCAGAAGATCAGATTGTGGCAGCAGTTAAAGACCTGGTGGCAGCCGGCGCAGACATGCTCTGTCTGGCCGACACGACCGGGATGGCTACGCCGATTTCGGTCCATCGGCTTGTCTGCGCCGTCATGCCTTATGTCGGAAAACTTCCAGTCGTTCTGCATCTTCACGATACACGGGGGCTCGGGCTGGTAAATGTTATGGCGGCCTTATCCTGCGGGATAACGCATTTCGATACGGCTATTGCCGGCATGGGTGGATGCCCGTTCATTCCAGGCGCCGCCGGAAATATCGCTACGGAAGATACCCTTTACCTGCTGTCTTCCCTGCATATCGAAACCGGTTTGAATCTTTCCAAAATCGCCGCCTGTTCCAGAGACATGGAATTGTTTTTTGAAAAACGTTTTCCAGGAAAGGTGTATCGACACGCCGTTTATATAGACTTTTAGAAAATTCGGGCTTGGTTCTAATTTCGCCCACTTTATACCAAACACAGAATATTAAACCGGTTTAACATTCTGGATTTAATTGTAAAAAGTGGCGGAAAATAAAACGACGCTGGCACAAGCGGACCAAGTGAGAACCAAGCCCATTTTTCTATCAATGTCTATGCCATGCGGGGTACAGGGTGATCTTTTTAATTCCAGATTTTTTCAGACCATCCAGCACGTGTTCCGACTGATGCTATAAAGAAACGTTCAAATACGAAATAGGATATCGTGGCTATAGTAAAAGAACATGCAATATAATAAAAAAACTTGATGGTTATTGAAATATCCTGATAATTTATATAGTTCGATATCGGATGATGCCATATATATAGACTATAACTAATAGCCGCGATATAGTAAACAGATAGTGATATGAATTGCTGTTTAATCCTTATATGGCGATACTTGAAAAGCAGTATCGATAGTAAAAATTGAGATAAATAAGAGAAGTTACTCAATGCATACACCCCCAAAGGGTTACGATAATCGATATTTGTAATCCAGTAAAAATTGAGTACTGCCAATACGATCAGGGATAACCAGCAAAACAATGAATTTATCCTTGTTATAACAATCTCAAGTTTGTCAACCTTATATAATAATATCCCGAGCGCAAAAGCATATAAGTGTATGATCATTTGGTCGTTTCCAATTGTAACCATTTTGTTAACGTTGAAATTCTGATTCACGAACTGAAAAACGGCAAAATTCCGTAAAATTAAACTTACGACCACCAACAACATCATGATGCCAAAGCAGCCGATAATATTCGAATTTAAAATAGTGGCAATCAGAAACGGCGCGATAAGATACCATTGAAATTCTACACCTAAGCTCCAGAAAACTGGATTTATGGCACGGTCGTAATCTACCCAAAAATTATGAATATTTAAAATATGTGTTATTAAATTCATGCTATCAAAGCCATTGATAGAAAATAAAACTAAGATTGCTACCAGATATGCCGGATAAATACGATAAGCTCTCTTTTTAATAAAATAAAAATATGCGTGATTGATATTTAGTAGTTTCTTCATGGTTGATTGGAATGATGCTGTAAGCAAATACCCGCTAATAATAAAAAAAATGGGAACCCCATAATTCAGTGGTATTTGTAATATATATTTTAACCATAAAGGGATTTCCGTTTGAGATGTGGCAAAATGTCCGGTTACCACTGAAATAACTGCAATTGCTCGAAAACAATCAAATGCCTGTGAATATTGACTTTTATCGTGTTTTATATCACGTAGTAGCTGAGACATAATCTCAAACCTTTCTGTACAAACATTGATTTGGTAATGCCGACCCGAAGCATCCTCATGTCTCCATTGGCTGATTATCTATGTCATGATTTAATGACGTTGTACTTCCGTAAATTGGTTTTGATGTAAGGCCAGTGCAGGAAAAGATGAAGGACCATCACGACGATGAACAGCAACGCCGTCCATTCATGAACTTCCCGCAGAAAATGCCGAAAATTGCCCGCAAACCCGCCCCCACCACCGCCGCCCCTCGGCACGAACAGCCAGTTGATCAGGCCTGTCAGAGACAGAATCGAAAACAATACAAAAGAAAATACATTGATGATCCACAGAGTTGCTCCTTTGTTCATGGACATGACAATTCCTCCAAAATGGGTTGTTCATTTGTTGAAAGCCAAATAAATCTCGATGGATGCCGGTTTTCCATCCGATGGTGCGGGCAGAGTCCAGCTCTTGAACAGATTCAAAATACAGGCTTTCAGCACGTCATTGTGTATTTCGTCGGTACCGACCTGAATGTTGAGCATGTTGCCCTTTCCGTCTATATCCATCTTTACGGATATCTTTCCGCCTTCCGTCATGACGGCGTAGCAGCTATCGATTTCCTTGAGATGCTCCGCGATGAATGCTTCCATCAGTTTTGGGGAGATGCTGCCGGAAATCAGCATGCTTTCCGCAAGATGTTTCACCCGGATGTTGATTTCGGGCAGGGTTTCAGCCTTGGTTTCCGTGAATTTCAAACTCTCTTTAGCCATTTGCCTGCCGGACGCCGGCGCCGGAGACATGGCGTACCGGGTGGTGCTGCTTGCGCCCACGGCCAGATCCGATACACCCTGCGGCAGGGGGAGCGGTTGCTGGATGGTGGTGGATTTTCCGTCCACATTTCTGACCAGGGAATCAATGGCCACAAACGAAGTGTATTCGGTCAGCAGATTGTATTCAAGACCCAGTCGGGTGATTTCCTTCACGCGCGCGTCGTCGGAGGACAATTTTTGATAATCCGACAGCACGGCAATCCGGTGCCGGGCCCACAGATATCGGATGGCGGAATTGGCGGCCGTCGGTTTGGCGCTGCCAGCATCGATACTTGCCGAATACGGCCGATCTCCGCTGATACCGGAAAGCCGGATGGTTCCCTTGGGTTCTCCCTTCCATTTGCCAAAGAGGATGACGGGCCGCTCGGCCAGTACATCGGGAAGGGCAGGGGGCTCGACATCATATGCCTGAAATCCTGCAAAATCCGTTTTGACCTTTGTCAGAACCGGCGACTGAATGTATTTTCTGAATTTTTCGGCTTTCGATTCGGCGTCGGTCGGGCTTGTGATGATAAACGCTTCGCCCATGCCGGCCCGTGCGATGCCTTCGATCAAAAAGCGGTTGACCGATGTGCCGATACCGAAGGCAAACATGTTGGCGCGACCCAGATTGTTCCGGATCACCTGGAAGGCGTCCTTTTCCACATCCACATAACCGTCGGTGGCAATCACGATGGTGCGCGATCGTTTTTCATCGCCGGCAAGTGCAAGAGCGCGTTTCAAAGCCGGAAGCAACTCTGTTCCGCCGCCGCCACTTTGGTGATCGATCACCTGGATCGCCCTGGCGATGTTGACTGGATCGGCAGGCATGGATTTTTCCGAAAGCATGGCCGAACTGCCGGCAAACAAGAGGACATTGAACGTGTCGGTCGGCTTGAGGCCGCCGATCAGTGATTTGAGAAGATTCTTGGAAATATCGAGCGGAAAACCATGCATGGAACCGGAAATATCCACGATAAAGATATATTCGCGGGCCGGAATCATAGCAGGCGACACTTTTCCGGGCGGCTGCATCATCAACAGAAAGAAATTCTCCTTTTCCCCCGGATACAGCATCAATCCAGACTGGATCTGACCGCCGGACAGACGGTATTTCAGGATGTAATCCCGGTTGCCGCCGGTTTTCTCTGTTGGATCAAGCTTGATATCGGCGACAGCAGGGCCGTCGTAGGCGACATTGACTTTATGAGACGGACAGGTAACCTCCTGAATCGGAATGCCGGCGCTGATGCGGGTCGTGATGTCGAATGAATACGGCGGCGCCTCGCCCTGATGCAGGTAGGGATTTTTTACCCAGCTTTCCGATGAAGCGGCGCCGGCCTCAGGTTTATTGGAATACCGGGGGCCGACCACCGTGGGATAGGCAAATTCATACACGCCTTCGGTGGGAATCAGCAGTTCGGTATAGCTGAGTTCCACCCGGATCAAGTCTCCGGGCATGACATTGGCCACGTTCATCTGAAAGACGTTTGGTCGCTGCTGCTCCAGAAGCGATGCGCTCTTGCCTTCCTGCTTAGCCTGCTCATACTCCTGACGGGCTTTTTCCTTTTCCTGAATTCTGGCAATGATGGTGCGCTCGCCGATGGTCATTTTCATCCCATAGACCGAAGCGCGGGTGGATGCGGGAAAAACATAAACGGCTTCAATCGTCTGCTTGCCGGTATTCTGATACACCTGCGTAACCTTGACATCGGCAATGACACCGGCAATGCTGACGTCGGCGCCGGTGGATTTCAGCGGCAACTGCTCAACGCCGGGATCATCGCTTTTGACCCAGAAATAGGGGGACAGGGTTTTGCTGTCGGATACTTCGGGCTGTGCATGTACAGAGAGGATAACCAACAGGGAAATCAGCAACATGATGCTTGCGGAAACAAGACGGGATTTCATGGATGCCTCCTTTGGAAAAAATCGATTAAAGTCCGGCCCTTCTCGTGTGAAAGAGAGAGGGAATTAAAAAAAACTTCAGTTTATGGCTGCCTGAAGTATATCGCGTCCGGCTCTAAATTGCCAACAGAATCCCGGCGTGGTTTTCTGGGATGTCATTACCGTTCCCCTCAGCGACCGGAGGCCGGGAGTTATTTGCTCCTCCAGCGGGGGGATGTAGGAAGGGGGGGCCGAAACGATGATCATGGCCAAAACGGCTTTTCTTTTTTGATATACAGACTGTTTTATGATATCGACGACAGGAATGATTCTTTCACCAGCCTGAAATTGTTCAGGGACTGCCTATCTTCTTTACCGTGAAAAATGGAGGATGCCATGGACCAAGAAAAGAATTTACCGGGGTTGAATAGAAGAGATTTTCTGAAAGTCGGCGTGCTGGGAACTACTTCCGCCATTCTGGGTGGAAATCCCCTTGCCAGGGCTGCGGAATATTGTGCTGCGGACGCACCGTTTGTTTTTCCCGAGCCTGTTTACCGAACGCTGGGCCGTACCGGGATGAAAATCACGGTCGTCAGTTTCGGGGCCATGCTCACCCCCGAGTCCGAGGTGATCAAAGTCGCCCTGGATCACGGCGTCAACTATGTGGATACCGCCAGAAAATACATGGGAGGAAAAAACGAGGAGATTGTCTCCAAGGCATTGAAAGGCAGGCGCGATAAGATATACGTGGCAACCAAAACGCCGCCGAGTGCGGTATCGAAAGCGGATATCATCCAGGAAGTGGAGGCAAGCCTCAAGGCGCTTGAAACCGATTATATCGATGTCATTCAGCTTCATAGCCTTACCGATAAAGAGAGAATCTTCATCCCGGAAACCCGTGAAGCGCTTGTGCAGTTGAAGGCCCAGGGAAAGGTGCGCTTTTTCGGAATCACCACGCACAAAAACCAGGCTGAAGTCCTCAACGCCCTGGCGGATGATCCGGACCGGTTTTTTGATATGGCGCTGGTGGCCGTCAATTTCAAGAGCGAACCGGATATCCTTAAGGCCATCGAGCGGGCTGCCAAGGCCAATATCGGTATTGTTGCCATGAAAACCATGGCCGGCGGCTATTCAACCGATGTCATGGGAAAGATCACCCCATTCCAGGCCGCACTCAAATGGGCATTACGGAATCCCCACATCACCGCCGCCATTCCCGGCATGAAAGACATGTCTCAGCTCAAGGAAGATATCGCCGTTATGGGAATGCCCTTTGAACTGGCCGATGAACGCATCCTCCAGCGCTACCACGCCGCGGTAAAACCCTACTACTGTCATTTGTGCGGAAAATGCGAAGGCACTTGTCCTCTCGGCGTTGAAATCAGCACGATCAACCGCTCGTTGATGTATGCGCAAGGCTATGGAAATCATGAACTGGCCCTGTCTACATACCGGGAAATTCCGGCTGCCGCCTCCGCTCTGGCGTGTTCTGATTGTTCAAACTGTGTTGCGCAGTGTGTCAACGGGCTCAATATTCGGGCGAAGATGACGACAGCCCGGCAATTGCTGGTTTGATGCGTTCGTTCTGGCCCCCCTCCCAGCATTCCCCTGCTGGGGGGAGGGGTCGTTTGGAGGAGGTTGTCATGCAGAAAATGTGTCAAATGGGTTTGCTGATAATTTTATGTCTGTTTTATACGTCGATTTCGGTATGTGCGGGTGGAACCGATATGGCCAAGGTTCTGCCTGCGCCGGCCTGTCACCCGGACTGGCCCATGGATGGAAAGATCACCCTGTTTGACAAGGATACGCTTTTTGATCACATCAACGGCGAATCAGAACTCTATTTCCCGTATGGATTCGAATTACTTGCTTTTGCCAGATATGTCAGCAAGATCAATCCACAATCAGCCTTTGATGCGGATGTTTATCAAATGGGCTCTCTGCTCGATGCCTTCGGGATGTACGCCAATTACCGAAGAAAAGATGATGCCGCTGTCAGCGTCGGGGTAGAGGGCACGGCTTCGGCATCCCAGCTTCTTTTCTATCAGGACAGGTATCTGGTAAGGCTTCAGGCAAGCGGCACAGCGAATCCCGGACCGGACATTTTTCTGGCGTGCGCCCGGGCCATTTCTGAAAAACTGCCGCAGGGTAAAGGTCGGCCAAAAGAACTGGATGCGTTCAATGTGCCGTTCATCGAACAAAAAAGTATCCGCTATATCGCACAAAGCCTGCTTGGATACGATTTTTTCCAAAAAGGGATTGTGGCGGATGCAACTTTGAATCATGAACCGATTCAGATTGTTATGGTGTTTGAAACTTCCGTGGAGAAAGCCAGAAAGGCATTTGACCGGTACAGCGAATATTTGAAAACAGCAGGGGAAAACATCCGGATGACCGATAAACAGCTTCCCGTCTCCTTGAAAGCACATGATCCGCTGTATGGAAATGTCGTGGTAGAGCAGAAAGGCGCATTCGTTTACGGTGCGATCCGGCTTAAAGATGATTCCGGAACGCAACAGCTTATGGAGACACTCCGGAGCATGATCTTGAAATGAGGATTGCTGAAATGGACAAGCTTTCAAGCATTTTTCCAGGCGTGATCTGTATTTCGGGTGCGGATGGGTATTTTAAGTACCTGAATTCGGAATGGGAAAAAACGCTCGGCCATTCGTTGGAAGAGTTGTTATCCAGGCCTTTGTTTGATTTCATCCATCCCGATGATATCGAAGCGACGCTCAACTTCAGACAGCTATGGACGGATTCTGGATAGTGGACACAGAAGGCCGGCTGCTGGAGGTGAATGCGTCCTATTGCCGGATGAGTGGATACAGCCGGGAAGAGTTGCTGCAAATGCGTGTCTCGGATATCGAAGTGATCGAGACACCTGACGCCGTCATCAGGCATATGAAAAAAGTCATGGCCAAAGGGGAAGATCGCTTCGAGACCCGCCATCGGCGCAAGGACGGCAGAATTCTTGATATGGAGGTCAGCGTTCAATACAGACCGGCGGAACATGGCAGGATGGTTTCTTTTATTCGCGATATCACGGAGATGAAACGACAGGAAGAAGATATTCGTCTGCGATCGCTTGTTCTGGATCAAATCCATGATCAGGTGACAATTACCGATCTGGATGGTGTTATTACTTATATGAATCAGACGCAGGTCAAGAAATTTGGCCGTCCGAAGCAGCAGCTTCTTGGCAGAATAACGACAATTTACGGCGAAGACCCGCAACACGGAGCAACCCAGCGGGAAATACTTGAAAAAACGCTTTCCGATGGTTCATGGAGAGGCGAAGTCGTCCGCGCTGCGGGGAAGCGATTTGGTTAAACAGATCCTGGCATTGAGCCGTCAATCCAATCTCGAGAAAATGCCCCTCCCAGCCTATTCTGAAAGAAGTTCTGAATCTGTCTCGGGCGACGATACCCCATCATATCAACATCACCAGCCATATCGATATGAATTGTGGCATGATATTTGCTGATCCAACACAGATACATCAGATTATGATGAATCTGATCACCAACGCCTATCATGCAGTTGAACAAACAGGCGCAACGATTCATGTCGGATTGAAAGAATCGGCAATCGAAGAAGATGACGCAATCGAGAACTCGATAAAGTCCGGCAGATATGCTTGTATTACGGTGACCGACACCGGCGTTGGGATTGATCCATCCATGATCGATCGGATATTTACCCCTTACTTCACGACCAAGGAACACGGCAAAGGTACGGGAATCGGGCTTTCCGTGGTACATGGCATCGTCAAGGAATACGGTGGGGATATCCGGGTAGTCAGTGAGGTTGGCAAGGGGACCATATTTTATATCTATCTGCCGTTATTGGAAGATGTTAAAGATAAAAAACCAGCCGCTGTCGGCGGAAAGCATCCGAAGGGATGTGAAAGGATTCTGCTGATCGATGACGAAGAATCAATTGTACTCATGTTACAGGGCGATGGGGGTCAAAGGCTTTCTCATGAAGCCCGTGGCAATAGCCGATCTGGCGGCAAAGGTCAGAAAAGTGCTTGACGATAACCTGGAAATTAAAGACAGATGCGGCTATTGATGGGATATCAAAGGAGGGATCATGAATTTTTCTCCTCAAAAACGTTCTGACTTGCCTGTCACCGAATCGCAAGACAGGTATCACATTTGTAAATTTCTGATGTTTACCGATCGGCTGCCTCGCTGGATAGCCTATGCTTTTGCCGTGGCCACATCCCTGACCATGCTCTTTTTACGGATGCAACTGGCTGTCTCTATGGGCCAACGGCCGCTTCTGATTCTCTTTGTAGCGCCGATCATTTTAAGTTCGCTGCTGGGAGGAATCGGCCCAGGACTGATTGCAACGGCCATAGCCGCTTTGGGCATCGACTATTACGGAATTCCTCCTTTGCACAGTTTCCGCATCCAGGAATCGCATGATCTGTTCCAGTGGATCATGCTGATTGTAAGCGGTATTTTGTGCAGTGTTCTGAGTGAATTATTGCACAGGGCGCGTCGGCAGTCTGAAGAAAGGAGAATATTGCAGGAAACAGTCCAGGAGAAGTTGCAGAAGAGCGAGGAGAGATACCGGATTTTGATCGAGAACTCGCTCCAGGGAATTGCTCTACTGAAAGGTTTCCCCCCTGTTTTTGTCTATGTCAATCCCGGATGCACCGAGATTTTTGGTTATACTGCCGACGAGGTGCTTTCCTTTGATTCCGAGGCGATTTGGAATATCGTTCATCCTGAAGACAGGGCGATGGTCAAACAGCGCAATCGTGACCGACTGATGGGAATATCGGCAATGCCCAGTTACCAGTTCCGCATCATCCGTAAAGACGGCGCAACCCGCTGGATAGAGACGTTTGTCAATATGATTCCCTTTGATAATGGATCACCGGTGATCCAGGCGACCTATATAGACATCACTGAACGCAAGGAGGCTGAAAAGGCCAGAACCGATCTTGAATTGAAACTTCGGCAAGTGCAAAAAGCCGAAAGCCTGGGCCGTATGGCAGGGGCTATCGCACACCATTTCAACAATCAGCTCTATGTTGTGATGGGAAATCTTGAAATGGCCTTGGACGGGCTGTCTCAGGATTCAGACATATTCCGATACATGACGGAATCCATGAAAGCAGCCGGCAAGGTGGCGCAGATCAGCAGCCTGATGCTGACCTATCTGGGACAGACACCGGGCAAGAAAGAGCCGTTGGATCTATCCGGTGTTTGCCGTCAAAACCTGCCTTTGCTTCAGGCATCACTCCCGAAAGAAATCACATTCAATGCCGATCTGCCTGCCAGTGGCCCCTTCATTCATTCGAATACCAGCCAGCTCCAGAAAATCCTGGCCAACCTGGTCGCCAATGCCTCGGAAGCGATCGGTGAAAACTCCGGATCTATCGATATAAGGTATCATTTTTAAATTTTATGGCTGAGCTAAAAATATTGATTGCAAAAACGCCTTCAATGATTGTATAGACCGATTCTAATGACACCAGAAAATACTACCAAAATTTTAGACAGCATTCAACCAGAGATTCAAAAGATCGA
>CAJBLH010000163.1 GCA_903953895.1 uncultured Desulfobacteraceae bacterium
ACCTGACGGATATCACGGAAAAAGACAGCCTGACTGTGCCATCAATGCTCTGATCAACAGCCTTCATGTCGATCTGAAGAAGGTGTGATCATGGACATTGCCCCTATTATTGAACAATATTATCCTGTTTTTATGGTCAGGTATCAACAGGTTGCCTTTCCGGCGTCTCCAGCACTCTTAAGGATTTTGGCTTGAATCCCAAAAACCTCGGAGCAGAAATCGGCATGACCATGGTCCTGCATACCAACAGCAGAAAACTGGACTACCATCCTCATATTCACGCTGTGGTTCCCGGCGGAGGTGTCGATAAAAAAAGGCGCCAGTGGAAAAAGAAAAAAAGCAAATATCTCTTCAACATAAAGGCCATGTCTAAGAGCCTGTTTGAAGATTCAGAATCAAACCAAAATAAAGCGAAAAATGTATCAAAATCGAATCAAAAACGTGGTCTGTGAGCAGTTTATGGCTCTTTTCAATGCGGTAGACTGGCTCTGCATGGAATCTTCAAACAAGCTCTTAGATTCTATCCACAAACGCTCCTGCCATGGCATCCAGAACCGTCATCCCCCTGAAGGCTCAAAGAGCAGCGCTCCAATGTCAGCGTGAACCGTTCCGTAAGTTCCTTATCTGTTAAAATATCTTGAAACATGCTGGTAAACGGCCTGCCGGATTTTTCCTCAAACCGTTGGATGGAAATGCCTTCCACGGTTCGAAGCCCCAGAAAAACGATTTCCATCAACTGCTGTTCCGTACTCAAGACTTCTTTTTCCGCTATGGGAAGCTTGCCGCTGTTGATGTCCGCTATATATGCGGCGATATCCCTGTGATTCCGATATCGAACTGGGCTTAGATAGGAATGAGCGGCCGGGCCGAATCCCAGGTAGGGGGTATCCGTCCAGTATTTCTGATTGTGGCGGGATCGGTTGACATCATTGGGAGAGCTGCCGTCTTTTCGGGCGAAATTGGAGATTTCATAGAGGGAATAGCCGTGTTTGAACAATTCCGTAACCGTGATTTCAAACAGATCACAGACATCCCCATCTGCCATGGCCTCAAATTCCCGATGCTGCTGCATGTGATCCAGCGGGGTTCCCGGCTCGCAAGTCAGCATGTAGCAGGACAGGTGTTCGGGAGCTAAATCAACCGCCTGTAACAGATCAGCCAACCATGCCTGACGGTACTGCCCGGGAATGCCGTATATCATATCCATGCCGATTCGATCGAAACCGGCTGCTCTGGCCCACAAAACGGCATCTTTTGCCGCATCCGCCGAATGAAGGCGTCCCAACCACTTCAATAAATCGTCCTGAAATGACTGAATACCGATATTGAGGCGATTCACGCCTCTTTCCCGGTAAGCTTTCAGGGACTCGGGCGTAATGGTTCCAGGATTGACCTCCAGCGTTATCTCGGCCGATGCATCGATACTGAACTGCGCAAATATCCAGTCGATAATCCGACCAATTCGTGAAGGGGATAGAACCGATGGGGTACCGCCGCCGATATACAGCGAGTCGAAATGCAGGTGGCTTTTTGTGGCGGCGATTTCACGGCAAAGCGCATTGATAAAGGCATCCTGAAGAGAAATATCTGTGATGGAATAAAAATCGCAGTACATGCATTTTTTGATACAGAACGGAATATGAATATAAATGCCTGCAGCCGGAGTGGAATTGATCAAACAGACCATCCTGCCGCCATGAACAAAAACAGGACGGCTTCCATCACTTCCGTCATGGCGCCCAGCATATCGCCGGTAATAAAACCCATGCGGTTTCGATAATGGCTCATGTTGTGTTTCAGGGTCTTATCCTCGGAAAACGACGGTAATGAATGTATTTAGTTGAAATATTTAATGATTTTAGTCCGCACAAGGCATTTGGTCAATCTTTAATAAATCCAAAGTATTATACTAAATTTAAAGATACAAGACCCCGGAATCAAACAAGAGCCATTTTGATACCGTTTGGGTAATCGATTTTCCATTGTATATTCGATGATAACTTGATATAGGCTCTCAGGTATCGGTCTTGAGCAGTCGGTCGAGGGGGCTTGAAACAGCGGATATGTCTTTTTCCATGACATGCGTGTATATCTCATATTGCGTCATCACCGTTGGCGGGCGCGCATGCCTTTTTGCCTTGACGGGTTCGAGGCGATCTTCAATCGGCTG
>CAJBLH010000164.1 GCA_903953895.1 uncultured Desulfobacteraceae bacterium
GGGGCAAACAGCGTGAAATACCGCCAGTCATCGACTTTCGCCAGCCCCTGCTTCAACAGCGATTTTCGGCTGACGAAATAATTGCGTGCCGGATCCACCGGGCCTTCCGTGCAGAATGTTTTCATGAATGCGGTTCCTCCCGCCATGTGATGGATAAGTTGTTACAGACGCGGCTGTCTTTGGTTTTTTCAATAATGAATTCTCTAAAAGTTTACAGATCGAACACCCGGTATCCCTGATTCCCGAAGCAGTAAATGATGTGCTGCGAAATTTTTGCTTCGGGATATTCCTGTTTCAAACCCTTCACATATCCGGCAATCTGTTCGAGGTCTTCCTCCTGTAACTTAAAATCATCAATTGTGGTTTTGAGCTTCTCAAAGATCGTATTGCTGGTGTATTTGAACTCGATCACCATCCGCACCCCCGCGAAGCATTCGCTGTATTTGCCCACAAATTCCAGATCGGTGCGTCCTCTGGGATAGGATCGCTCCAGATTCCAGGTAAACCACGGAGACAGATGGCGGCTGCACAGCTCATAAAAAGTGGTCCGGTAGAAGTTTTCGTTAACCTTCTGGAAAACCGCCTCCGGCAGTTGCGATATGTATGTCTTCCAGTAGCCCCCGAACAGCGCCTTCAGATCGAGATCGTTCACAAATCGCTGCATCATGTCCGAGTACCCTGTGGAAACGTCGATCCGGTGCAGCTCGTTGAAGTATTCCACGAAAATGGTTCGCATATTCAGATTGGGAAGATTCATCATGAAGCGGTTTTCCCGGGTGAGCATGCCCAGGTAAAAAAAGGAAATGGGATAAAATCCCTTTTCGAAAAACTGGCTCATGTTGAATTTAGAGACCAGAAATTTCCTGTCGAATTCGATGTTCCCCTGCAGGAGAAGTTTATCCACGAATTCTTTGGTGTTGTCGGGATTGGCGCCGGTGATGCGCCGCACCCACATCAGATCTGTCTTGAGGTTCAGGTCGGTCAAGTCTTCTGGATACGAGCTGTATCGGGTAAAATAGTTGAGAAAATAAATCAGGATGGTGGAGTTATACACAGCTTCGCCGTCCGGGTTGACAAAATGGTAGCCGTTGTAATTGCTTTTTATCAGGGCATCGGTTTCGGCACGGGTGGCTGGATCGAATTGATATTCTTCATAAATTTCATCCAGCAGGCGATCCACTTCGGTCTGGGTGAACCCCAGCATATTCTCGAACTCCGGGTCCAGGGTGATGAAACTGGCGATGTTGAACCCGGATGCCAGCTCATCGATGGTGATGGGCAGAACGCCGGTGATGAACACGTTGTGAATGGCCCCGGTCTTTCGGCCTTCTTTCAGCAGCTTGAAAAAGGTTTTCAGAAAGCCTTCATCGGCCATGAGCTTTTTGTACAGATGATCTTTGTGGCCAGTGATGAGCTGATTGGCAAAGTTGTCGTATTCGTCGATGATGATGTACAGGGCGGGCAATCCGTTTTCTTTCGTGCATCTCAGGACTTTTTGCAGGTTGGCCGTTCCGCTTTCTCCCATATCTATGGTTACATTGTCTTTGAACCATGTCCTGTGTTCGATGATCAGGGATTTCAGCACCAGGTTGCATGTGCGATCGAAGCTCTTCTCCATCACCGCCATTTCTCCGGTTTCAATAACGGAAAAATCCAGATGCAGCACGAAAAAGGAATTGTGCAGGGGTGTGGGGTTCCGGCCGATCCATGTATGACCGAAGAGTTCCTCGAACTGATCCCGGTAAAGGATGCTGTAATAGCTTTCCAGCATGGTGCAAAGCAACGATTTGCCAAACCTTCTGGGACGCAGAAATACCGGGTTCTTGACGGCCTCCAGCTTCGGGATGTAATCGGTTTTATCTACAAAATAGCCATGTTCACGGACAATGGCCTGATAATTGGCTTCAGCGTACAGGATTCGTTTTTTCATATCATTTGCCTCACTGTGCTGTTGATGCGGTAACGGATATACTCCAAACGGGCATAATCTGCGTTTTCCTTAATCTCCCTCCCCCAGCGGGGGA
>CAJBLH010000165.1 GCA_903953895.1 uncultured Desulfobacteraceae bacterium
GAGCTTCCAGCTCCGGTGATTTAAATCCGGAGCTGGAAGCTCCGGCCACCTTGACAAAGCGCAAATAGGTCCAGGAGATTGCGGGCACGTCATCGCGGGCGGGAAGTGCCGCTTTCGCTCGCGCTTCTTCCTCGGTGGCAGCCTTGATCGGGCCCAGCTTTCCGGCCCACCATGCGCCAAGGGTGTTGTGGAGGAGGAACTCCACCATATAATCCTCGGTGAAGAGCTGGGTGACAGGAGATATCTCATGAGCGCCGATCTTTTTTCCGGATCTGTTGACCTCATCTTTACGCTGGGCTTGCCAGAACTGGTAGGTCCAGCCGAGGCCGTCGTCGGCAAGGAAAGTTTCCGACGGAAGGGCTGCAAGGAGTTTTCTCAGCTCCACCTGGTCGTTGATCGCGATGGGAAGATCGAGCACCGGGTCATCTCTCCGGAAGACACCGGGAAGCGTGAGGCTGGCAAATCGGCAGGCGAGATCCTGACCATCGCGGGCGCCGAGTTCCGGAGCAAGTTCCTCGCATTCCTCCAAAGTCACGGGGACAGATCCGTTGGCCTCATCCGTGATGAGAAGGTGATTCTCGGTAAGAAAACGGGTAAAGAGCAGGCGGTGCCAATGTTCGTAGGCTGCCAGCTCGATCAGATGCCGAATCTCCTGAACACCGGAACGTTCGTCACGCTTATCCCCAAGGGCGCGACCCCTGGCCCGCAGGCGATTGCGGAGCAGGCGCTGCTCCACGCTCATGTGGGAACGGTATTCCTTTTCATGAACGGCAAAGTTTTCCAGCGCCGCCCGGCAAGCCGATTCTGCCAGGATACGAGCATCGGCGGTGGTTTTTTCGAGAAGCTTGCGGTGTTCTTTGGATAATGATGTCGGCATAAAAAGCGCTCAGTCCTTAAAGGATTACAGGGCCGTCTTTCAGGGCGGCTTCGATGGCAGTTCTGGATTGATTCAGCCAGGCATCGAGTTCTGTCTGGTTGTGAATGGTGGCAGCGGCAAGCGAAACGCGCCGGGCTTTGGGCTCTGCTTCGATGATGGCGGCGGCAAGGGCTTTGTCGAACTGGGTAGTCAAAGCATCTGTCCGTGACCTCCAGTTGGCCAGCGAACAGGACAGAAGGGTGGAAAGGAGCTGTTCATCTGAGCCCGCAGCCGGAGCGGTTCGTTGCACGGCCTCGGCACTGGAAAGCAGGGATTGACGTTTCTCTTCCGGAAGTTTCTGCCATGCCGCATGACCGGCGATCCGTGCGGTCTCTGCCGCAAACTTGTCCGTATGCACCTGATGCACGCGGGCAAGGGCAGATCGCAGCGCATTGGCTGCCGCTTTGAGAACGTGTGAGACCGGATCGGGATCATCCAGCAGGGAGCGATTGGCCCGTATGGAGATAAGGGTTGCAGACCATTCCGCCTGATCGGCCAGGCCGATGGTGTGGGAGACGAGTTTTTCGGCCAGGACAAAGGCGGGAAGGCGTTTGGTGATCTCTTCCGCAGTGGCCTGCCATGTTTTGATCTTTGGCAGAAGGGCATCCCGCTGATCGTGCAATTCCATGAGAAGCTCATTGCCGGAAAGCGACTCCAGGGCGGTGATCTCCGGAGCGGCCGGCGCCATGGGAGCCGGCGCATCCCCGCCCGCCTTCGATGCAATCGTTTTGACATGATCCACAAACCGGGCGGCATCGGCGGGTTCATTGCCAGGGATGATTTTGGGAAGCCCGGCGTCCTGAAAGAGCTTTCGGATAGCGAGCTTTTGAACAGCGGTAAGAACCGGACTTTCAGTACGAAACGTTGCCTGCCCGATCTTTTTCTGATCGACTTCGGCCAATGACAGCGAATGGGTGTTGATGCGGGCGCTCAGGTGATTGCTGGCAAGAAGTGTTGTCAGGACGGCATCGATGGCATCCTGGGGCCAGCCGTAATCGATACCTGTAAACTTCTTCCGAACTTCCAGCCCCGTCTTTCCGGAGCCCATAAAGGCGATGATCGCAGCCGCCACCGGATGGGTCTGCGGATCGCCGATAAAGCCGACTTGCTCCAGTGCGGCCGGAGACCCATCTTTGGCTTTCTTGAGTACCTGGGGCCACTTGGCGGAGTCTCCGTCATGGAACCTGGGGTAGAGGCGGTTGAGAACTTGCTTGGCAGCCTCTTCAACACCTGCTTTGAGACCATTGATCGGCTGCTCCTGCCCGCCGGAAAGGAAAAGTCTTGCGCCTCCCAGTATCTGGCCGATGAGATCGTCGATACGCAGGCTCTCGGCATTCTGCTTCGTTATCATGGACTGCCGGCATTCCTTGCCTTCCGTGGGATTGCCTTTGAAATGCAGGGTTTCCTCGGCAGCCTGAGCGGATGCAATGGCATTTCTCAGTTCATCCGCATGAGACTTTGGAAGGAACAGGTGCAGCATGGGATCGTTGGTGCTGAGTTTGCGGATGTCGGCCAGAACAGATGCTTCCGGGGCCGAGAAACCATCACGCACCCACAGACTGATCGCATCGGTTGCCGCCGGCTTGCTCTCGCCATGATGGATGATGATTTTGCGGCGTTCCTTGGCATCCCCGTGAAGCACGGAAGGGCTGCCGAGAATATCCGCAAGGGATTTATCCAGACACTGGGCCAGCCGGGAGGCGATCAAGGGTGGGTCATTCAGCACCGCTGCACGGCGTTTGCGGAACTCCGCCTCCCATGCGGCCCCTTCCGTGGTTTGCAGGCGGTATTCACTGTCCACTTTCATGAGTACGCCGTCCTGCTCCATGGCTTCCAGCAATCCGGGGAGTTGCTGCCGAAGTTGCGTGCTGCCGGTGACAAGATCGTCGCTGAGAAGGTCTGCCAGATGTTCCGGTTCGGCGCGGACACCCAGATCGGCGCCATGCTGCCGGGGAAGTTTGTTGATCAGAAAAACCAATGCACAGATGCGGCTGCGCAGCGCGCCATCAGGCCGGGTCTTTTGCAGCTCGATAATCTCCTGGAAACGCTTCTGCATCTCCCCGGTGCTTACCAGATCGTTAGATATCTGGTCGTACAGGAAATCGCCCGGAACGACTGCACCCAGTTCGGCATCGGCGTAAGCGCGGCAAGCTTCATGAACGACGCGGAGCTGGGTGCGCATCTGGGCTGCTGTTCCGGTGGCATCCACGGAATGCAGCACGCGCTCCCAGAATCGGCGACGGACCGGAAGCAGCGGATAATCCGGCAGATATGCCATATCGTCCTCTGCTTGTGTGGCCAGTTTGGTGGCCTTGAGCTGGCGGGTGATCTCGCCTTCGTTTTTGGCGATCAACTGCCTGATGTCGGCCTTTTTATCCTCACGCTTCTGCAAGACGACCGTTCGCACGACTTTTTCGACGTCGTTGTCCTTGAGATGAATCTTGATGGTAAAACGGCCCATCAGACGCTGGAGGTTCGGCACATCGTTCAGCGCGCTCTGGCCGGTGCCGACGATCATCAGCCGCCCGTCCATGTCCTTGCTCAGTGCCTCGGTAACTTCCTGAACGTCCAGGGAGACTTGCGCATCCTGAGCGATGAACTGCTGAACCTCGTCCAGCACCAGAAGGGTGCAGGGCAGCTTGCCATTGGAAGATATCGCTTCACGGATGATGCTGCACATCTCGTCCATACTGACATCGTTTACATTGGGATAATCGGCCCGGAGCAGCGCGCCCACCTGCGATGGTTCCTTCAGGTGGTCGTAACACTGAACATAAGCCCTGGCAACCGCACCGGAGGAATAAAGCCGGCCAAGTTCTTTGTCAAAATCCTTGCCCTGATCCTCGATGGCTTTCCTGAAGGCATCCAACATGCCATCTCTTTTCAAATGAATCAGGAACCTGGCGTAGGGATACCCTTCCGGTAGCCCCACCGATTTAAAAAACAGACTCATGATGCGCAGGCGCACACTGCCCGTTCCGGCTTTGAGAGTACCGCCGGCCATGTGCAGACCGTCATGGCGTCTGCCAAGGGTGGTGATCTCGGTAAGCAGGTCCGTGATTTCCTCGGGAAGATGGGCAAGGGATCGGGCGGTCGTGCCATCCGGAAAATCGAAATTGACCCAGAGATATCTCAGCACCTTGGCCAGATGGGACTTCCCGCTTCCATAAAAGCCGCTGATCCAGGCCGCCTTCTGCTCGGAACTGTTGAAACTGTCGCGATAGCCCTGAAGAATACGGCGCATTCCGTTGAGATATTCGCCATCACAAACGAACGATTCCAGTTCGTATTTCAGCGTGGCGATATCTTCGGAGTTGTTGCTGGAAACACCTTCGTTGACCAGTTTCCAGGTCAGCGGATCTTTGAGAAAGAGTTCTTTGGTTTTCATTTTTATGGCCTTTTAAATTCACATGGATATACAGGATATACAGGATATACAGGATATACAGGATATACAGGATAAAAAAACAAAGGGCTCCCGATTCATTTTTCCTTGAAAATACTGTTAACCGCAAACAACACGATCATGATGCATGGTTGTTTATCCTGTTCATCCTGTATATCCATGTGAATTATTTTTTATTTTTCCGAAAGAATCGGGATAGACAGGTAATTCCACCCGGTTCGCGCATCCAGAAACCGGTAAGTGTTGCCTTCTTTTTCACCCGGAAAAAAGACAAGCAGGTATCCGGGAAAGGTTTTTTCCAGGCTATCGATCAATTCGGAGACGTGCAGAAAATCGAAGAGGTCCATCAAGCCGGTCAGAGCAAAGACGGTTCGTTCCGGGTCTGCGGCGCGGGTTACCTCATTTTGAAAAAATGCCGATAGCATGTCTTTCCATTCCGTCCTGGCATATAGCTCGATATCGCCGGGGTTTTTAAACCATTCCGCCAGTTCATCCGCATCGACTGAAGCCAGCCACCGGGCCAGGCAGCCTTTCAGGTCGATACGAACCCAGGGGTGACCTGCTTCCCGGGTCAGCATTTCAAAATCGTCGATGCGATTGATCAGCCGTCTTTCTTCGGTGGCAGGATACACTGCAAACCAGACGCGCTGCGATGCAGGCAACCCTGGCCGAAGCGGCATCTGGATGTGGCTGCGGTAGTTTTCGAGCAGTTGGTCAATGCGATTCATGAAGGAATTCCTGTTCAACCCACGTTCATTATTCAGGAAACCGTAGAGGCTAAACCGAATTCATAAACAGGGGTTTCGATCACCTTGACAGGCATTTTTTGTTCCAAAATGATCTTCTGTAATTTTTCAACCGTCTCCGGAGCAAAGAACTGTTCCCCCGTCTCCAGGCACACCCTGGCCGGCACATGTTCTACGATGTAGAATTTCCCGTCCATTTCAATCGCATACGTCACGTGCTGCTCGCTGTATGTTTCCTTGATTGCGTTTCCCATCGTTATTTTCTCCTGATTATATAGTCGATCCAATGGAATCAATTTTCCTATTGATTGTATGCGTATCAAGAATCAAATGATTAGTCAAAATCTGGTTGATCAATGCGATTCATGAAGGAATTCCTGTTCCGCAGGGGTGAGAAGATTGGAAAAATCAAATTCAACAATGCCAGCGGCTTGCTTTATCGTAAGCAACCCCCGTGCGGAAGCCAGGGCAAGCGATGTCTGCAACTGAGCCCGATTCGGTGAAACCAGCGCCGCAAAGGCAGAATCGAGTAACCGCTCGCCACGAAGACCGGTCAGGTAGCCGACAAACATGGCATAAGCAGCCGAAATGGGGCGGGTTTCGGGAAGGCGCCTGGTCTTCTTCGCTCTGCCCGCAAGGTGTCCGCCAAATGTCCAGGAAGTGTTCACATTCTGGGCCATCGATTTTTTCATGGCAGGACTGAAGCGGCTGGGGAAACCGTTTTCAAGATGCTGTTCCATGGCAGTTCTTTCAAGGACTTCGCCGAGGCGCAGCAAACGAATCAATTCGAAGCTGTGGCGAAGTTGTGGATCTCGGGCATACGCACAGACGAGGCAGAGCTGGGGTAAGGAATCTGTATCTGAATGGCCCAAATCCCAGAGAACACGGAACAAGGCTTTTGTGGGGTCCATGCCATATAGCTCGAATAAATGGCGGAGGCTTTTCTTGCGGCTGCTTAGGGTAGGCTTTTCCAGGATATTCTCTTCGATGACAGCCTTGATGAAATCGGCCGATGAAACAACTAGAGGCATCGCATGAACAAGCATGCGCATCTCCAGATACATCATCGAACGGGCCGCATGGCCTCCGACCCCGGCTTTGGAGAAACCCAATGGATTGTCCTGGATTGGCATATTTTTGTCGTGTATTCCGGTTCTATAGGTTAACAAGTTAACGGTTTTTATCTGTTATTGCCGCCTGTTTTTCCGGCAGCTACTTAGAATTTCAACCATTTTATATGTTTCATACTTTTCAAAATCAGTCAAACACTGACTTGGAAGAAAAACAATCGGTCGAAGGTGGCTGAAAAAGGCTATCCCCTCCCGGATGCCTTTCCAGAATCATTCGTTTAATAGCCTATAGATCGTGTGCTTTTCAACTTCCCCTCTCCGACAGCAGGGGCAAATGAACCAGTACCCCGTTCAACATCTCGAATTTAATCAATTTCAATTTTCGCTGAATCATGGTATGCTTCAACGATTCAGAAATGTTGCAGCATTCAATCATATCGACTTTAAGAAAATTCATTTCGCAAGGCAGCATGGATATCCGAGTACTACTGATCGTTCAAGAAGACAGCGCCAAAAAGAGATACTTTGAAGCACTCGAAAATTGCGGTGTTCACGTTTTTGTTTCAACATCGTTTCAGGACTTCAGCCAGGAGATTTGCGGTCAATCTTTTCATGGGATTTTTCTGGATCTGCCTACCAAAATCAAAGCGTTGAAAAAAAACAAGAATTACGTTTACGGACTGCTGGAAAATTTCCCGGTTTCTCATCTTCGAATCAACGATGACACCGGCGAAGTTCACTGCTTCCATGTCGGCCGTGAATCCGCCTGCACCTTGACGGACTTCATCGATAATGAATGTCGGCATTTCGTCCCCCGAATGATCCGTTCCGATGTCAGAAGGGAAATTCACTTCAATGTCAGGCTATATAAAACCCCCGATCGGGATAATCCGGAACGGTCGATCACGATGAATGTCAGCAAAGGCGGCTGTTTTTTATTTTCTGTTCAGGACTGGAAAATCGGTGATTCTGTCTGGATAGAAATCCTGGAATTATCCGATAGCCACCCCATCATTGGAAGCATTCGCCATATTGTCAAATGGGGCGAGTCCAGGCGAATTCCGGGCATCGGCGTTGAATTCCAGCATATTTCCGAATCCCTGACAGCAGAGCTTTCCACGTTATGAATCAGACAGTTTCCGCATTACCGCAGATTCTGGCGCCAGTCGGCAATCGGGCCAGCTTTCTGGCGGCCCTGGCTGCAGGGGCCGATGCCGTTTACTGTGGATTGAAGCTGTTTTCCGCCCGCATGGAGGCCAAGAATTTTACCCCGAATGAACTGGCAGGCCTGACGGATCTGGCTCACAGCCGGGGAGTTCAGGTTTATGTTACACTGAACACGCTCATCAAGCCCGATGAATTGATACCGGCCGGAAAAATACTGGATGATTTAAACCGCCATGTTCACCCCGATGGCTTGATCATACAGGATCTGGCGATGATTGCACTGGCCCGGCAGACCGGTTTTTCCGGAAACATTCATCTGTCCACCCTGGCCAATGTCAGCTTCGGGTCGGCGCTGTCGCTGATCCGACAGATTCCGGAGGTTGACCGCGTGGTTCTGCCCCGCGAGCTCAGCATCGATGAAATCAAAGCGGTGGCAAGCCATTGCCCTGAAGGACTTGGGCTGGAATTTTTCATACACGGCGCCCTGTGTTACGGGGTATCCGGAAGATGTTACTGGAGCAGTTTCTTTGGCGGAAAAAGCGGACTGAGAGGACGGTGCGTTCAGCCCTGCCGGCGTCTTTATACTCAGGAACGCACTTCAAACCGTTTTTTTTCCTGTCAGGATCTCAGTCTGGATATTCTGGTCAAGGTTCTCCGGACTGTTCCAGAGATCAAAGCATGGAAAATCGAAGGCCGCAAAAAAAGCCCGCATTATGTTTACTATACGGTGCGGGCCTATCAACTCCTGAGGGATCACGGCCAGGATGCCCACCAGCGGAAAGAGGCGATTTCTCTGCTGTCTCATGCCCTTGGCCGAACCGGCACCCACTATGGTTTTCTCTCCCAGAGGTCCAGAAACCCCATCCAAATCGATCGCCAGACCGGTTCAGGCCTCTGCGTGGGCTATATCTCGGCCGAGCCCAATACCCCTTCATGGTTTCAGCCGAATCAGGACCTTCTGGCTGGCGACATCCTGCGGGTCGGTTACGAAGATGAGCCCTGGCATGTCAGTCTGAAGATAAGCCGTCCGGTTCCCCGGACTGCCCGCTTCCCGCTGGCATCCAGCGGCAAAACGCCTCCACAGAAAGGAACTCCGGTATTTTTAACGGATCGCCGGGAACCGGAATTGATCGATAAAATATCGAAACTGGAATCAGCCGTCCCACTTCTTTCCGATGTTCCGCCACCTTCACCGTTTCAGATTGTTCTGGATCGACAGCATCTTTCCAAGGCCAAAGCCGTTGATCAGCGTGTATTTCGAACCACACCGACATCCGCCGGCGATGCGTCGGAAATTGGCGTGTGGCTGTCCCGCAAAACAGTTGCCGACATTGTCAGCAACCCTGAGATCGGCCAGAGCTTCCAAAACCCCATACATCAACAACTCTGGTGGTGGCTCCCCCCGGTGCTGTGGCCCACTGAAGAAAACGATTTCCAGTCCTTTATCGATCAATTGCTGCTGGCAGGTTATCGGCAGTTTGTTTTGAACGCCCCCTGGCAGATTGTTTTTTTTCAAAATCCACGCAAGCTCTCCCTTTGGGCCGGCCCGTTCTGCAATATAGGCAATCCCCTGGCTATCCGGCAGATCCAGTCATTTGGTTTTTCCGGCGTTATTGTCAGCCCGGAACTTGGAAAAGCGGATTACCTCCAGATTCCGCGACTCAGCCCCCTGCCTGTCGGGATGGTTCTTTCCGGCAACTGGCCGTTATGTATTTCCAGAGTTCTTTCGGATCACCTCAAGCCAGATACCCTGTTTCAAAGTCCAAAGGGCGAAATGGCCTGGGCTGCTTCATGTGATTCCAATTATTGGGTGTATCCCAACTGGAAACTCGATCTGACGGCTTTCCGTAAAGAGCTGGAGGATGCCGGATGCCGGCGTTTCATCCATCTGATGGAACCGATCCCAACATCCATCCAGATGAAAGACCGGCCCGGAATCTGGAACTGGAAGATATCCCTGCCATGACCCATTCGTTTTTTATGGAAAAAGCACTGACTGAAGCTCAGCAGGCACTGGATCGGGGAGAATTTCCGGTCGGGTGCATCATCGTAGACGCAGAAAACGTCATTGCTTCCGGCTCCCGGCAGGGAACCACCGGGATTGTCGCAAACGAAACCGATCATGCCGAAATCCTGGCATTGAAGCAGCTTGAAGCCTATGGCCCGGTTGACCGCAGCCGGTTGACGCTGTACAGTACGATGGAACCCTGCCTGATGTGTTTCGGAGCAATTCTGATCAGCGGCATCCGCCGCATTGTCTTTGCCTATGAAGATGTCATGGGTGGCGGTACCCGGTGCGATATCAGTCGGCTCCCGGCGTTGTACAGCGACCGGCCTGTCGCCATCGTTTCCCATATCCTTCGAGACAAAAGCCTTTGCCTGTTTAAACGCTTTTTTTCAAATCCCCTGAACACCTACTGGAAAGACAGTCTTTTGTCGCAATACACTCTGGCCGCCGCGTCCACACCTCTCCCCCCGAAGACTTCGATATGAGCATGTCTGAATTCTGAACTCACGTTTATTTTTAATATTTTTGTTGACAGGATTCTTCAGAGGTTGTATTTTGGTCGAAATCAGTAAAGATGTGCAAAATACTGCATATCGGTTCGAGCAGAAGGATTGTTCCATGTTGCCACAGTGACGACCTGAAGTTTGGGACCTTGATGATATTTTATGAAAGGAGGAAAACACTATGGCAAATGGAATTGTAAAATGGTTTAACGACAGCAAGGGCTTCGGTTTTATTGAGCAGGAAAATGGAAAGGATGTATTTGTACATCATTCCGCTATCAATGCAACCGGCTTCAAATCACTTTCTGAAGGCGATCGCGTCACATTCGATGTGGTTCAAGGCCCAAAAGGCCCTGCAGCAGCAAACGTCACCCGGTTATAATTAGTTAAATACTTGAAGGCATTCATGTGCAAACATGAATGCCTTTTTTTGTTGCCACTGCATCACGACATTACGTTCAGAATGGATCGTTCGGCATCGACTTCAAGGCAGATGTAGCAATCGGGGATCGATGGGTCTCCCTTAACCTCGACATGACGGATATGAAACCGATCCTTGAGAAAATGAATGTTTTCATTTTTCATTCCTCTCATGACTGAAATACGTTTCGGATGAACACGAAGCGTCACCACATGGAAAGCCCCCTCCCTGCACTTCAACATCTCAATGACCCTGTCGCGATAGATCTCGGCAATCACCAGATGGCCGAAAGCCGGATGGAAAGGCCCTGCCAGAAGAACAGACCCATTTTCCAAATCCGCTGTCGCCTGAAGTCCCATTCGAATGACCCGGATATTGTTTTTCCGAAATATCAGATACAGCCTCTTTACCAGAGATATGCCGGCTGAAAGGGATAACGGGGTATATCGTCCCTGGCGATACCAATTGGCCAGCGGGCTGCCTTCCAGCACAACCGCCGGGTATATCCGGACAAAATCCGGACGAAGTGCAACAATCTGCCGGCCTGTTGAAATAGCACCGCAATCGTCATCGCCGGGAAGTCCGACCATCATCTGTATCCCGACTTCGTAACCACAGGCTCTTGCGGTATCCGCCGCAGCGACTGTCTGCTGCGCCGTATGCCCCCTTCTGCAGAGCGATAGAACCGCATCGGTCATTGACTGCGCACCAATTTCGATGGTCGATACGGGAAATCCCGCCAGAATTTCCATCATGTCTTGGGTGAGAGTATCCGGGCGCGTTGAAAACCGTATACCGTCGATAATTCCTTCACGAACAAAAGGGGTGGCGGCATTCAAAAGCCTGATGATTTCCCGACGGTCGATGCCCAGAAAATTACCACCGAAAAAAGCCACTTGCACGGGTTTACGGTTCGGTGTCAGATAGTTGAGATACGATCGTATGGTGGTTTGAATTTGCTCTGTGGAAGGTGTCTGAAGTTGCGAGCGGGTAATGACTTTTTGATTACAGAAAACACATTGGTGGGGACATCCGGCGTGCGGAATAAATACCGGAATGATCAGCGGTTTAGCCGATTCTTCAGGTGGATGCATGCTTCATGAAGATATCGAGGGCGTTTCGAGCTGCATCCTGCTCCGCATTTTTTTTGCTTTTGCCGAAGCCCTTTGCCTGAATGTCTCCGCAAGTCAGTTGAACAACAAACGTCTTATCATGATCCGGACCGGTTTCGGCAGCAACGCTATAGTTCGGAAGCGGCCCCTGGATGCTCTGGATCAATTCCTGAAACTTGCTTTTATAGTCCTGAACCGCACCCGAAGGCGCATTCGCCTCCATCAGGGGCTTCATGTAGCGGGAAACAATCTGAAAAACGATCGGATAGCCGCCATCCAGATAAACAGCAGCCATCAGGGCTTCGAAAGTATTGGCCAGTATGGATGGCTTCTTGCGGCCCTGGGTCTGGCTTTCACCCTTCCCAAGCTGAACATAGGCGCCAAGGCCAAGTTCCCCGGCGATACTGGACAACTGATACTCATTGACCAGATGCGCCCGCATCCTGGACAGGTGACCTTCATTGAAATCCGGGTAATACATCATCAGCAAATGGCCAGTGATCAGGTTCACCACGGCATCGCCTAAAAATTCCAGGCGTTCATTGTCCGGCAACCCCTTTCCCTGCATCTCGTTAACAAACGAACTGTGCCGCAGTGCTTCTTCGAGAAGTGCCGGGTCGGAAAAAACATGACCGAGTTTTTTTTCCAATTCTGACAGGCTGGGCTGGAACATAACAGATCAAACCATTGTCTGTTGACGATTCAACAGCAAGTCGTAAACAGAATACGGGATAAAAAAACCGCCTCTCCCGCATCCCAATTGAATATCGGGTTTGATGGCGCCATGAAAATCGGTTCCGCCGGTAATCACCAGATCATAACTGCGAGCAAGTTTTAAATAAAATTGAACATGTTCGCAAGTGTGATCGGGATAGTACACCTCGATCCCCTGCAAACCCATTTCCTTGAGGGCTGCCACAAGGGATTCCGTGCGGGATTCATCCGGAATGCCAAGCAGAAATGGATGGGCCAGAACAGGGATGCCACCGGCTCTTATAATCATTTCAATTGCTTTTTGACAGTCCAGCTTATACTTTTCGACATAGGCGGGTTTGTTGAACCCCAGATAAACATCGAACGCTTCATCAATCGTTCGAACAAACCCTTTTTGTATCATCAACTGCGCAATATGCGGCCTGCCGATCTGAGCTTCACCGGATGCCTGAATTACTTCCTCTATGGAAATATCCAGCCCCATTTCGTTCAAACGGCCGATGATGAGCGGGTTTCGGTTCACTCTGGCCTGTTGCAGGGTTTCCAGGGTGTGATTCAGCACCGGATCATTCAACCGGATGCCATACCCGAGTATATGAAAGCTGCCGGCTACTGCGAATGACGCCGGCGGAATCGTACTGATTTCAATACCACTGATCACGCGAACATCCGATGAGCCAGCGACTTCAAGCAGCTCTTTGGATCCTTTCAGCGTATCATGATCTGTAATCGAAATCGCCCCGAGTCCGAGATTTTCCGCCAGCCGAAGAATTTCACCAGGAGACAGCGTTCCATCGGATGCAGTTGAATGAATATGCAGGTCGATACCTGCCTGATTACAGTCCAAGGGCTTTTTCCAGATTCTCCTCTTTGGTTTTGCAGTCAATACACTGAGTTGTTACGGGCCTTGCCTTCAAGCGTTCAAAAGAAATATCTTCTCCACAGCTTTCACAGACACCGAAGGTGCTGTTTTCAATTCTTGCCAAAGCTTTCTTGACCTTGAGAATGAGCTTGCTCTCCCTGTCCCGAATTCTCAGCATGAAATTGCGATCTGCCTCGAGAGACGCCCTGTCTGTCGGATCCGGGAAATTCTCTTTCGGTGAAGTCATTCCGGATACGGTTTCATCTGCCTGACTAAGCAGTTCTTCGATCAGGTTGTTCAACTGTTCCTTAAAAAAATCAATCTCTTTTTTTTTCATAATTGAACCTATCGGCATCCTGTCGCTTAACTCAGCGGATTAAAGAATAATTGATTAAAACGCTTCCATATCGATGAGGGAGGTAGACTATTTTTCGGTCATCCCCAACCGATACCGCATCCAAAGTCATTGTCTGAAAGTATAACAATAATATTGAATTGGGTAAGATAACAAAAACGACATTTCCTGTAAAGGGGAAAAATGATTTTGAGATCAAGGAATCATGTTCGGTGGGGATCAAATATGGGACAGCACGACATCCTGTGCCTTTTCAAAAGCTTCCTCTGCAATTTCCCGCTGTTTGAAAATATGGCTGTCCGGTTTGTTCAGTGTAATGGCTTTCTTGATTTTCTGCAATTCAACCAACGCCACATTTCTTAAATCACTCCGGGCATGAGATTCTTCCAACAATTGTGAAATCGCTTCGATCATCCGGTCTATCTGCAATAGCGTATCGTGTTGTAACAAGCTGTATCTCTCGTTGCGAATCCGTTCGTAAACAGGCTTAATCCGAGCGATCAAGGCATCCATGGCGCCGAGTTCGTTCCAGGGATGCTCCATCTCCAGAACATGGCGCAATTTTAAAAGATCGGAGGTGGCCTCCGCATCACGTTCAATGACGGACTGGAACTCGATGAACTTCTCAAGCAATTTCCGCCCAGAATCCCACCGGGCAGTTCCGCCTTCATAGAAGTTCTTCAATCGGACAAACGTATCGCAAAAAGATTTCAGTTCCGCTTTCGCGTTACGGACAAACGATATTTTGTCGAAAGGATCAGCTATGGACTGCCACGCCTGGATAAAAGAAAAGCAGGAGCGAATATCCGCCGCCCCGGGATAACGCCCGGCTTCAGCCAGACTGCTGAAAACAGTCAGCGATGATTTCCAGCGATTCAAACAACCGATCAGAAAACGTGTCAGCTCATCTTGATCTGCAAGACAATCCATACCCAGAATCGACCGGCACAAGGCAACGACTTCCTCCAACTCCTCGACCGACAATCGTTTTCGCGGAATGATCTGAATCCGGGCCCATTGATCGGGAGCCTCCAGAAAGATGCTGGAGTGATGACTCAGATAGGTGTTGCCATCCATCACACAAGAAATCATATGATCCGAAAAAAGCGTGGAGATGCTTCTGGCAAATCTCCCCCCGGACCATGCATCAGACTGCCCGGAAAACCATGAGAACACATCCGAGAAGAAAATTGGCGTGTCCGCAGAGGACCTATCATCCAAAAAAGCCAATACCCGTTTGAGATCGCCGGGATCAGTCTTTTCAAATCCTAACGGAAGCTGAAGGTGGCTGAAAAACACCTTGTCGTCATTAGCCTTATTCATGATCTTGGGTCTTGTAAGTAATTGATTGTCCTGATAGAGAGATTGAATCAAAAAATATCATATCCGGCGGGATTCTACAAGTGATGCTGAACTTGGATTTTTTCAGAAAAGGGATACGACCATGGAAGGACATCATCTCATACTCGGGGAGTTAGTGGATGCCATAACCGGCCGGGTACTCCCAGACACGCATGATGAACGTTACCGTCAGAAGCTGGCCAAGCTCCTGATGGATGACAAAGGATATTTCCGAACGGATATCCAAAGCCGGTGCAATCTCCAAATCATGGCAGGGGAAAACAGCGCCTTGGTGAAAGTGGATATAGCCGTCACCATTGGCGACAGGATATGCATGATCATCAAATACGGCCCGGGCTCGCTGATCACCCGGCATCGCCCGGCCCTGGCGGCATCGCGGTTGCTGGCTCCGTATCAGATTCCTGTTGTCGTTGTCACCAACGGTGTGGATGCCGACATTCTTGATGGCCACACCGGAGAGGTGATCGGCAGCGGCTTGAATGAAATACCGGCCAGGATTGAGCTTGCCGTGCATTGTGCCGCCTTTCCGTTTCCGCCCATCACCGACACGCGCACCCAAATCGAAAACCGCATCCTCTATGCGTATGAAGTGGATGGGGCCTGCCCCTGCGATGATTCCATCTGCAGAATCACCCCCGAGTGAACATTGCTATCATGGCTGCACCGATGGCGCCCGTCAACTGAGCATTGGGTGTCACCTTCAGGGAATGGCCGATTTTTTTTTCAAGCGATCGCACAACGCCGCAGTTATGGGCGACCCCGCCGGTCATCATGATCGGCGGTATCCAGCCGATGCGCCCGGCCATGGCGGACACGCGGGCAGCGACGGAATCATGGATGCCGGCAATGATGTTTTCACGGCTCTCGCCTTTAGCGATCAGTGAAATCACCTCGGATTCCGCAAATACCGTACACAAACTGCTGATGGATGCCGAATGGTCGGCGGCAAACGCAAGACTGCCGAATTCCGAGATATCCACCTCCAGCGCTCGGGCCATGACTTCCAGGAACCTCCCGGTTCCGGCCGCACACTTGTCGTTCATGACAAAATCCTTGACCCGTCCGGTGTCATCCAGGAGGATGACCTTGCTGTCCTGACCGCCGATATCGATGACCGATCGGATTTCCGGATTCATATACCGGGCGCCTGCCGCATGGCAGGTGATTTCCGTTACCGCCTGATCTGCAAACGTGATGCTCTTACGGCCGTAACCGGTAGCCACAATTCTTTGAATGTGGGAAGGATTCATCCCCAGACCGGATACAATGCCTTCAAAAAGCAGATCCCCGGTATTCCTGGCATGATATCCGGTACGAAGAATCCGCACTGCCAGAATTTTTCCGTCCTGCATGACCGCCGCCTTGGCGGTGATCGAACCGATATCGATTCCTACGGTTATCATCCGTTATATCATCTCCATAAAAGCATCGATCCGGGTTTCGATCTGAGCCTCCGAAAAACTGCGTTCATCCACCATGTCGGCTTCCAGAACAAGAGTCGGCAACCCCCGTCTTTCCTGAATGATCCGGCGGATATCGTACTGACCGAATGAATAGGGTTTGCAACTGCGATTGGAGTGCATGACCATCCCCTGAACATCGTATTTATCGATCATGGCGATCACCTGCTCCGCCATCTGATCCACCCCGATATTCAGATAAATCCGGCTGTAGCCTTCGGCCATGGTATTGATAAAATAAGCTGGATCAATGTATTTCATGGACCCGCACCAGGCTGATGTATAGGTATCCGCCACCAGACATGCCCCGTGCGCGGCGAATTTTTCCGAAAGCCACCGCGTCCGGTACCAGACCGGCAGGTTGTCCCACAGCAGACGATATTTCTCCTGCGGCACAGCGCCGATGCCTTCGCGTATCCGGGTATGCATCTCTTCCAGCAGCTCCTGGTAATAACCGATGGCGGTCTGCGTGCCCCGGAGGGTGACGATCAGCGCCAGATGAAAAAAAGCATCGAAGGCGCTCATAGGCGCCGGCTTATGGACTGTCGTATCCAGAACCAACTGCCACAGCCGCTGACCTTCGATGGACAGCCTGCCGACCTCGGCCATTTTTTCCAGGTCCAATCGCTTTCCGCAGACCTGCCCCAGAAACAGAATGTATTCCTCGACCTGCCGTTTGACATAATTATGGACTTCTGTCGAAAAGCCCGTGTGGCAGACCGGGGTATCCAGAATGAAGAGCGGAACCTGGTAAAAACGGGCCTGAACCTCGTACCATTTTAAAACGGTTCCGCAGATATTGTTGCAGCAAATGAGCATGTCCGGCCGGGGAAGCCCGCCGATGGGGCCGCCGTCAACCGTCGAGCAGGCAATGTCGGCACGGGCATACGAACACAAGTCTCGGGAATAGCCCATGGCTTCCGCCTTTTCACACAAATCCACCCCCATGTGGGAAGCCCCGATCATGGCCCCGTAATTTTCCGGATAGACGGGAATCACATCCAGGGCTATAAGCGGCTCCACCGGGCCGCCGCTGGTGATCCAGGCAATTTTTTTCCCTGTTTCACCAGCGGTTTTGGCCGCGATGTAGTAATGAGTCATGATTTCCTTCATTTTCCGGACCGACTTGATTTTCCGCCGCTCCTGATCCGGATCAGCCATTGCCATCTCCGGGGATCATCGCCATAATTTGATTGACCAGCTTTTCAATGCCGACCGCCACATCCTTGATACCGGGCCCCAGCATATAGGCCGGTGTCGTCACCAGACGGTTGGATGTGTCCACATGAATCATATCCACGGTGCAGACTTTATGATGTCCGCCCATGCGATCGATACCGGCGGCGGTTCCCGTGTCGTTTCCAATGGTAACCTCCGGTTTTTTATCATAAAGGGCCCGAGCCAGAGTTGCCGGGGCGATGCAGACAGCGCCGATCGGCTTTCCGGCTGCAGCCATATCCCGGATCAATCGCTCGACATCCGCCTGAACAGTCGCCTCCGGACCTTTAAACGCAAAGTCACTGAGATTTTTGGCTGCCCCGAAGCCACCGGGAAGGATTAATGCGTCCAGCTCCGAGGCGTTAGCCTGGGCGACATCCTGGATATTTCCCCGTGCAATCCGTGCCGATTCCACCAGAACATTGCGTTTTTCCGTTGTTTCCTGATGGGTGAGATGATTGATCACATGGGCCTGGTCTACATTGGGCGCCATACACACCACCTCTGCCCCGGCTCTGTCCAGAAACAGCAGCGTCAGAACGGATTCATGAATCTCGGCCCCGTCAAATACGCCACAACCCGATAACAACACCCCGACTTTTTTCGACATACCCATCTCCTTTCCGATATTTCGTTCAACTTAAAATGTTTTTATTGACAAATGACAGACAAGGGTGATTGAAGGAAAGCGAGCGGGGTTTATCCCCCTGATATCTGTACCCTGTACCCTGATACCTGTACCCTTTTTACCAACAACCTCTTGCTGGATATTATGAACATGCCCGACACACATCCCGACGATCTTTCCCGAACCGAGACCTTGACGATCGTAAAAAAAATCATCGAACGATCCGCCAAACCACTGAACGCGGATGAAATCCACAAGGATATTCCCGAACTCTACCAACTGAATAAACAGTCTCTGACAAAACTGCTGCAACAGGAAACAGCGGCAGGCGCCTTTCACCGGTGGTCGGCAAAGAACCGTAGCCGGCAAGATCGTTTCTGGCACCAGGATGAAAGCTTATATTTTAGAAACAAGATTCTCTCCGTCGTTTCCCGCCAGGAGTTGACATTAAAAGATCTGCTGAAAAAAATGAATAAAGACGCCTTTTCCTTCTCCCAGAACAGGTTAAGCGTTGTAGTCAATACCACACTGGCTACCCTTATTAAAGAAAAAATGCTGTTTGAAATTCCGTCCAACGTCAAAAATCGAAAATCCCGTTATGCCTCCCACCCCCCGGATCTCGCGGTGTATCTGAACAAGGTTCAAAAAGAATTCGACAGCACCTGCAAGAAACTGAAAAAATTCGGGATTGGAACGGAACAGTTATTTATGGCTTTTGAAAATACACTGTCTCTTTCACTGCCCGCCAGATCGCTTTCCGAAGCAACCGTCCGTGAACCCGAGCCACACATTGCGCCGGAAACGGAAATCTCCGAAGCGGTTCTGAACCGAATCATCCAGACCATACTCAAAATCGAACCCGGCGCCGCCAAACAGGCGCCGGTCTGGATACCCGACCTGCGTCAGGCCATGGATTTGTCTAAAAACATGTTTGATCGAGCTGTTCTGATGTTGTCAGAACAGGGGAAAGTGTTTCTGAACCGGCACGCTCATCCGGCTCAGATGGACGATGCCAAAAAAGAAACGATGATCCCGGACGGTCATGGAAATTATTTTGTCGTAATCGGCCTGCGTGAGGGATTCCGCGGATGACCAACCCCTTTCGAAATCGGATCATGGCAGATCCCTGGCAGTCCGACGGAATCGATATCCCTGAAATCCATTCCAATGCCTTCCGCCTTTGCTGTGAGGCCATCGATACGGTTCGCAGCCAGGGACACAGCTCCTCGGTACTGCTTTACGGTGAAACCGGCAGCGGGAAAACCCACGTTCTGCATCGCCTCCGGGAGTATTCCCTCTCTCAGCCGAATCTCCACATTTTTGGGTCGGTCCGCCTGCATACCAGCCCCAATCGGCTCTGGAGGCATCTTCGCAGCAGTTTCGTCGAAAGCCTGGCCAGAACCGGCAAAAACAACCGCACCCAACTCGAGCTGATTTTCCTGCGCAGGCTGTTTCTGTTATGCAAAAAAAAAACCATCACTAACCCGGAATTCAAGCATCTGGTCCACATCATTCAGTCCGAATCCCGGCTGTCCCCAAATCTCTGCCAGGCTCTCCTGCACCTGATCTGTCAGCGCCATCGTCAAGTTGTTCTGGACTGGCTCAAGGGACATTCGCTGCCGGAATCCGGCTATTCAGCACTCGATATCCGTCCGCCGGACGATACCGATGATCCCGAAGATGTCTCCCGGGAAATGGTTCTCGAACTGTGCCGACTGGCAGGGGCAACAATTCCGGTGATACTGTCTTTCGACCAGATTGAGGCTCTTCAGCGGTACCCAAATGATATCGAAGGCATTTTTCGCTTTGGCCAGGCCATTCGCACCCTTCACGACGAAACATCGAACATGCTGCTGGTCATCTGCATTCAGTCGTCTTTTCTGGGGGAGCTCAAAGCAGCCGTAGCAGTTCCGGATTTCGACGCCATGTCCTGCCGTAAGACAAGTGTCGTTTTATTAACAAGGGATGAGGCGTTGAAGGTGATTTCATCACGAATCAACACCCTGCCGGACAACGGTTCGGACCATCATGACCTGCTGCAGATTTTGTCAAAGGAAATGACCGATTTCGTAGATAAAAACGGAAAGACCTGCCGGGCCATTCTATCCCGCTGCGCCGAAATCCTCGACAATCCGACCGAAACCGGGTCATCCGCCGATTTTAAAAAGCCTGAACCGGATCCGCCATTGGACACATTTCTGCAAAACGAATTGAACACCCGGGAAGAATCCGCATACAGCCGCCCCATCGATCCTGAAGAAACGGATGACCTGCTGCAAGGGGTGCTGCCTTCCCTGTTTCACATCTGGGACGACCGGTGCCGGGAGAAGGACGGAAAACTTTATCCGGATGTGGATATGGTGATTACCTGCCCGGATGCTGATATCGGGATTTCTCTGTGCAATCATCAGAGCATCAACAGCCTGGCCGGAAAATTACGGCGGTTGACGCAAAACGTTCCCCCTGAAAAAAACATGCGGCAGGTACTCATCCGGCATCCCCGGCTCCGCATCCCGGCCGGCGCCAAAAAAGTCAACCAGTATCTGCAACAGCTCAATGACCGTCGCGTTCGGCTGATCAGCCCATCCAGGGAAGCCCTGGCAGCCCTTCAAGCCTTAAGGAGTCTGCTGAGTGATGCCAGAAGCGGGGATCTGATACACCAGGGAAAACCCGTCCACGAAAAAACCGTCCGGAACTGGTTCAAATCCCTTAAAACCGGCCCTGCCAAGACATTTATGGAGGATGTGCTGTCCGAAAAAGATCCGCTGTCTCCCGAAGTCAGGAAAATGCACCTGCACTTGCTGGAGCTGCTGGAAAAAGAGCGGATCATCGCTTTGACGGAAGCCGCCGGCCGGATGTCCGTCGACACCGCCCGACTCGAAGCGTTCATCCAGACGCACACCCCGGAAATCGGATATCTGGAAGGGCCCCCTGCTGTTCTGTTCGATATTGTCCCCTAAACTAAGGAGTGATCCATGCCTGTAACCCTTTCTGTCAGCCAGGTTCGGAATGAAATTATGCGTATTGCCGGACGTGCGGAGGCCACCGATGACCAATCGCCTTCCACCCGGCTTCTGGGACAGATATTTCACGACTCCTTTGCAAAGCTTCTGGGCCATGACAGACAATTCAACTGGAACACAGCGATTCAAGGGGGCCCGTCCGATGAATTGGAATGGCAGCAGCGGCTGATCGATCATTTATACGACCGACTGGTCGGCCCCGCCATTCAAAGAGAACAGGTGCATCTGCGCCATATGACATCCTCGCTCATCGATTTCTGGCAGGCGGGCCGGCAGATGTGCGCGTGGGTGGCATCCTTGCTGTGGGATGCCCGGAAACCCGACACGGAATTTGCGATTGTCTTCAGTCCGGAGCAGGAAGGATCGATTTCATTTTTTGAACCGGGCTGGGCAGATTCGGTCGTGCTGTCCGGAATCGCCGATCTGGTGGTGAAAATTCCGCAAACCGTTGACCCCGATATCTCCAGCACATCTCAAAATTCTTTCCCCGGCCCTGCAAACCGCCCCCACTGGTGTGTTGTCGAATTCAAACTGGGTTTTGCCTGTCCGGAGGCGGATCTGGCTCAGGTCTGCCTCTATCATCAGATGGCGTCGGAGCAGATCGGCCGATCCACTGGCGCCATGGCCCTTATCCGTTTCAGCCCGGAGAAAAGCGAACGGGTTTTCATGCCGGATGAAATTCAGCATGCCCAAAAACAACTGAAGAACCTGATCGCCCGGCTGGCCGGCGTGTTACCGGACGAATCCGTTTCAGCCGAGGTGCATTCATCCCGGATTTTTTCAGAACTGCAAAACAACCCGGCTGTTTTCTCTCAGGCGGAACAACTGATATCCATTTTCAGGGAATACGGCAAGGATGTTACCCTGGATGGCGCCCCGATCGTCGGCCCGACCTTCATCCGTTTTTTCATCCATCTGGGATCAGGTGTGAAGATAGCGACCGTTCAGGCCACTGCCATCGATATCCAGCACCGCATGATGCTTGGCATTCCGCCATTGATTCACATCGATGAAGGTCAGGTGGTTGTGGACATTCAACGGCCGGACAAACAGATCGTTCAGTTTTCAGACATCCGGAATCAATTGCCGAAACCGAATCCTTCTTTCGGTTGCTCACAGATCATTCTGGGGGTGGATATTTCCAACAGATTGAGAATGGCGGATTTGTCCGAACCCGAAAACGCCCATTTCCTGATCGCCGGAACCACGGGCAGCGGAAAGAGTGCATGGATACGAACAGCAATCGCCGGTCTGCTGCTGACCAATACGCCCGATACCCTTCGACTGGTACTGATCGATCCGAAACGAAACACGTTCAACGAATTGAAAGACTCCCCATTCCTTTTAACACCCGATGCCCTGGTATTTCCGGATGAACAACCGGCGGAGCGCGTGCTGGAACAATTGGCGGATGAAATGGATCAACGGTACAGAAAGCTTCAGGATGCCGGTGCGGATACCGTTGACAAGCTGGAACACCGCGCCAGGGTATCACTTCCCCGGATCATCTGTATCTGTGAAGAGTATGTCGATCTGATCAACCGGAATACTGACGCGCGAAAAAAAATAGAAGCCCAGATTTTCAGGATGGGCGCCAAAGCCAGAGCCGCCGGCATTCATCTGATCATCGCCACCCAGCACCCCGATCGTCAGACCATCAAGGGTGCGCTGGATGCCAACTTGCCGGCACGGGTGGGGCTGAAGGTCAGCAAAGGTATTGACGCCGCCCTGCTTCTTGGCAAGAAAGGCGCTGAAAACCTGCTGGGCGGCGGGGATTTGTTGTTCAAGAACATCGGGGAGCCCATCCGGCTGCAGAGCCCGCTGTTGAGTGACGAGGAACGAAAACTTGTTTTTATCGGAACGCATTTCTGATATTGCTATCACTATTTCAAACCACGCATGCCACTACACCGTTTCGTGGTGACAGGTAAACTCATTTTTTAACCACATTCTTTAGGAGGAATTATGTTTAAATACAAGAAACCAATATTGATGATTATTATAATTACTCTCATGCAGGCAAGTACTGTATATGCGGCGAATTACTCAATTTCGGGTGCTTTATCAGGTCCACTAACAGGCACAACTTTAACTGTAAGCGTACAACCTGATATAACGTTACCAGTCGGAACTTCCATTTCCATGTATGTTGCCGCTAATCTGAACAATTCTTGGTATTACTTGCCGCCATCGGGGCAGTGGACACTATGGAGTAATCCAAGTCTTGCTAACAAATTTCCTGCCTACCATAGGGACATAACCACTGCAACACCCCCAATACCTATAACTATCACGCCTATACACGATCAGGATGTATCTAACGATACAGGCTCAGTGATATATGTCGGTTACTACGGATCAAATGCGTCCATGGCATCCCAACCAGTCGCAGTTATTCCGAACGCTACCATCAATGAGCCAGTTCCTTATCCGGCCTCTTTCGCCCCATCAAACTGGCCGAACCATATTGCTATGGGAGCGGCAATGGATACAATGTCTGATATCCCATATTACGCTAACATTGAAGCTATCAATAAATACGCAACAGGAGATGGCGCTCCTGGTCAGATTGTAGCCCCTCATGTTATCAACACTCTTATTGACGATGCATATGAACTAACCAATCTGCAAATGAGTCATACGGGAAATTATTATTCTGTTAGGCCGGTTCTTGTTGAATATACAGCCAATGGCAGCCAAAGTCTTGAAATTCTACAAGCTGATTTCACACTCAACAATATGGCCATGCACTTTATCAACTTAATGAAGGATTGTAATGCAATTGGTGCACAGTCCAGCACCAATACAAGTATCATATTAAACCCGGATTTGTTAGGAGAGATTGAACAACTTTTATTTACCAATGCCAGTGCGGCCAACCAGACTAACCCTAATTTTATAGCTAACGTCATAAACAGCGCTAATGCAAATATAAACGTAACAAAACTTTTAAGTGGCTGCTCAGGAAATTGCTCATTACCAGTAAAAGAGGCGCTTAAAATAGCAGTTTATTTTATCAACAATTATCCTAACAGTACATCTCAAGCTAATTTCTCTATTGCGGTTGCTAATTATATGAGTGTCACTAAGGCGTCTGTCAACAACAACGCGACATCGGTAGATATCCCAACGGTTACTGAGGATTTTGCCGGTTATATTCAGACAGTCAACTGGATAGTAAAAAATTATGCGCCTAAAGCTAATTTTGGCTGGCACTCAAACATAAGGACTAGTTATGATATCCCATGGCCTGGCGTATATGATGGTTTATGGACTCATACAATTCCTAGTTCTTCGAATATTAATTCTTATGCAAGCGTAATATCCACTTTCTGGACTAATTTAGGAGTTTATACGGGAAGTTACAAGCCTGATTTCATTGTTTTTGACAAATATGGCGTTAATGGACTGAATAGCTATGTTTCAACCTTTTCCAATGGCTATCTTTTCAATCAACAAGATATGAACAGCTATCTCGGTTTTGTAAAAGCGATTACAACCAGTTTGGGTGTTCCTGCCATGCTTTGGCAGATACCCGGAGGTCATATCGGTGCGGATGAAACGAATACTGCTACCATGTCTACAGAAGCCCAGTTCTTTTTTGGTGATAGTAATTTTAACACATCGAACGTTCCAACCAGTTCACTTAGCGCCTACTATCGTTCATATCAAAAATATGATACGGCTCAATTTCTAAACAGCACCTGCGGCAGCGACGGCAGCAGCGCATGCGACTGGAGTAAATCAAATCTTACTACGGCAGCGAATTCAAATGTTTTTGCTATTCTCTGGGGAACCGGTACCATGTCAACCAGTATTGGTACGTATCCTGGAGGAGATCAGTTAGATGGTGGATGGCTGTTAGGTAAAGTAAATACTTACTATAACGCACCCAGCTTTGCCTCTGGCGCCGTTACTCCGACGACTCTCTCTCCTACTCTCAACCATTGACATTCGGGATATTGTTAAATTCGGCAGAGAAACACCGACAAAACGGCAGGGTCTGTCTAAACACAGGGTAATTATTATCGCGGTCACACCGATTCTTATCCTGTTCATCCGACCCCGCCGTTTTGGGAAAAAATCATCCACAGCCGGTCTGGTTTTATCCATTTTGATGACGATTTATTTCTGCTTTGCAATTATTCTTCAGATCAGGAGGTCATTTTCAGTTGTCATTCCGATTATGTCCACCCGATGGCCACTACCGTAACGACTACCCCATCGCATAGGATTTCTTTGGACAGGGATGCCAGAACAGATACATCATCCAGCGGAACAAATAAAGCGATGGTTACGGATGTCAGATTCAGGCTGCGCGCATAAGATGCGGCTTGCAATATACCACTCTGGGTTCTGGCATGGCTTCTAAAGCTTTTTATCTCGATGATTCCGAATTTATCCCTGCATTTTAAGTGAATATCCACTTTGCCATTTCCGGTTGGAAACTCCGGGCTGATCACACAGACATCTTCAACTGCCTGTTTCATCCAGGCATACAGATGAAAATGCCCGACTGCTTCGGTGTAATGCAGATCCGTTCTTCGGGGCTGATCCTTGAAGGGATTGAGCCCTCTGGCTTTCATCCGCACCAGGTATGCCTTGTACCGGTCAAGAAGTGACGGCAGATTCAGGGTTTCGCCCTCAAACACATCTGCCAGATCATCCAGAGGATCAACCGCCAGCATTGGCAGGCGGTCTCCGATCAGATCATCGGTGAGAGCGTTGTACAGGCGATTTTGGATAAACGGACAGGAAAAGCGGCAGACAGATGTCTTTGTGCCGTTATTGTCTGTTTGAAGCTCCGGCGCAATCACACCGTTCATATACA
>CAJBLH010000166.1 GCA_903953895.1 uncultured Desulfobacteraceae bacterium
CGCCGAGCAAGAGAAATTGCTCACAAATTCGATTAAAACAGCAAAAAATGCACTACTTCGGTTCAATTAAAATGAAAATAGCACCGATTGTTCAAGATAATCAGAAATTGGAAGTCAGATTAATCTGAGATTCAACACCAGCTCAACCACAGCAGGCCTGAATGATATTGGTTCAGGTTTTACAGCATCTTTCATTTTCATGGCTTCGAGGGTTATGATTTTTTGGTCGTTGATTTCAATTTTTAGTTCGGTATCAGCCCCAGCTTTGAGGGCCATTGATCCTCTGCTCCGGTTTTTGTCTGAGAGTCCTGAATGATGTATAACCAGTACTGTGCATCCGTATTCGGATCGTATTTGGTCGCAAGCCGCAATGAAATGAATCATATCAACCGTTTGATTTTCGTCTCCGCCAAAATTGCGTGAAAGCGTATCGATCACAACCAGTTCTGGAAAGCCGTAGTATTCAGCGGCTTTACGGATTTCGGACAGCACGATTTTCACTTGCTCTTGCTCGCAGAGAAACGCTGGCACAGTCGAAACCACAACATTTAAATCGCCAATATCAACACGGTTCCGAATACACCAAGCGTTAAATCTCCGGGAAATTCCTGACTGCCCTTCTCCGCAAATATAAATGCACGGCCCCTGCTTCACGGCTCGCCCCCCAAATTCAATACCCGATGCAATATGGCAGCATAGCGCAATGCCAAAAAAGCTCTTCATCGATCCAGGAGCACCAAACACAACAGCCAAGCAATTCCTCTCCAGTAGCCAGCGCACTTGCCAGTCAACAGGTTTTAATTTGAGGGTGGAGATGTGTCTTAGGTGGAATTTTCGATTATTTGAGACTTCAACCGTGATAGCGAGCTGTCTCAGCACCTCATCAAGCCCAAACTGGGTATGCAAATCGTTAAAGTCGCATTTCTTCCCGTCTGGGTGCACGGGTATTGTAATTTCCGCATCTATCGCATCGGCTGCTTCCATGCCCCACTTCAACCCAACATTAACTGTGCTCCCTATATCATTGTCGCAAGCGATTACTATTTTTGATGTTCGATATTTTTTTTTGACCCACATCGCCACTTGCAACATGTTTGCGGCATCAAACGATACAAAAACCTGGCTTCTTCCGGTCACCTGCCTTGTTCCTGTCGCCTGCCAGATGGTCGATCCGTCACCAACGCCCTCACAGATATATATTGTGTCGGTATTGCCAGGGTAGATATAACAACTACCCTTTTTCTGAGTTCCCTTTTGATAGCGTTTTTCGCCGTTCGAATCGATGAATTGTAACCCGGTATATTCACCATCCTGATGAATCACTGGGAAAACTAACCGACCGTCGTCGGTGCATCTTATTAAATTTGGATCGTCAAGTTTTTTTCTTCTGATGTATGGGTGATCCGATGGCGCAATACCATAGCTTTCATATTGCTTTTCAAACGAATTTGCTTGATTTTTTTCGGTTTTTTGGTATTCTGGCAATGTCACCGCCTTTTGGGGTCACCCGACTGCAATCGGGTGGCTCGCTTCATTTGTTATCTCTTCCAATTTTCGAGACTTCCGAGAACCACCAAGCTGAAGTTCGTGGCCCAAGCCGAACTGGTTCTGGGTACTTTCCGGATTTTATTCCCAAGTACCACGAGCTCCGTGAAACAGGCACCAGCGCATCAATCCCCTTTTTGGGATCACCGATGATTTGTTTTAATCGTAACAGTCGATCTGCTGGCATTTACAATTTCCTTTGTATGGCATTAATGTTTTAATGTTTAAGATGTTTCATCTACATCTATTTTGATAAATTAAAGCATACTTATCTTGTTTTGACACTTGACTTATTCTCATAAAAATTTGCAACATTTGACCAAAAAAAAAAGAAGGCTCCATTTGGAGCCTTCTTTTTTATTCACTCTATAATTTTTTTTGTATTTTATTTATCTAAATCATGAACTTTCCCAAGGTGCAGGCGGAGCTAAACCATAATTGAATCCATACCTTCTTTTAAAACTATTTCGTGATCTTCGAATCATGGTAATAGTGGATGCGTTGCTATTGAACATATATTTATCTTTCAATATCGAAACGGCCATTCTTTTGCTCTCAAGTTCGGTCAAATTCTCATTTCTGGAAATATCATAAACAAGGTGGGCATATTCAAGATCAATCGTAGGGTGTGCGTTTTTCTTACATGTCTTTAAATCAAGGATTTTTAAAGCATCTGTTTGTTTTGTTGCCGTTGGTTTGTCGCTCAAAAGTATTTTATCCACTTCTGTGAAACGATCAAGAAATGGTTTTAACAGATCAATGACTATTTGCTGTAATTCAGGATTATCATTGAGTTTTTGCATGTAATTGCTGATTGTTTTTTCGTCCAAACATTGAGCGCATCTTAACGAAATCTGTGCATCTCGTAGTTTTTGATGCCCATCGTCCAAGAGTCCACCTCCTGTTAGTGGCGTTTCCTGAATGAGATAGAGGAGAAAGCCGCCCAGGTAGCGGCCTTGTCGGTGCAGTTCATGAGGCCGCACCTATCCCCCCCAAGCTGTTATTAGCTCATTCCTGTTCTCCGGAAAGGTAGAACCTTATACCCGGTTTTGAGTTCGTCCAGATAATCGCTCCAACTCTGCAACATAATTTTCCTCTCCGGTAGGTGTTGCGTTCGATTGTAGGCCCGACCGCAGAAATCTTTCACCTTATGCGCCAGTTGCATCTCTATAATATCTGGCCGGAACTGCAATACTTCATCCAGTAAGGTTCTCGCGGTTGCTCGGAATCCGTGGGGGGTTGCTGCATCCTTATATCCGATGACGTTTAAAGCGACTGTCAAAGCTGCGTTTGACATCGGTTTTTTATCATCGTGTGAGTTCGGGAATACAAACCTACCCATACCTGTAAGCGGTTGAATACCCCGCAATATTTCAATTGACTGTCGGCTGAGAGGAACAATTAAAGGTTCGCGGGTTTTCATTTTTTCGGCAGGTATTTCTATTATTGAATTATCGAAATCAATTTCATCCCATTCAATAGAAATTAAAGTTCCTGGTCGTAGGAACACATGAGGCTGTAATTGCAATGCCGTTTTGACGACAATCCCCCCCTGGTATCCATCAATCGCTCGTAGCAGAATTCCAAGCGGTTTTGGGTCTGTTATGGCATGGAAGTTTGTTATGGTTGGTTTTCTCAGTGCATCATTCAATGATGCAGCCGGGTTGTACGTCGCCTTTCCAGATGCGATTGCGAATCTGTAAACCTGTGATATCACATTCTTCATCTTTTTTCCGGTGCATGCACAACCTCTATTTTCAATTAATTTAAGTGTACTAACTATTTTTGGAGGGTCAAGTTTTTTTATTGGGATATCCCCGATGTAAGGAATGATGTCCTTTTCGATACCCCGCTTCAAAATATTGGCGTGTTTTGTTACCCATTCACCCCGATTCTTAGCGAACCATTCATAAAACACAGCCTCAAAAGTATCGATATGCTCCCGTTTCTCCGTCTGTCTTTTTGCTGAAGGATCAACCCCTGATGCAACCAATTCACGAGCTTCAGTACTTTTTTTTCTTGCCGACGCCAGACTAACTTCGGGATAAGTACCCAATGAAATCATTTTCTCCTTACCGTCAAAAAAATATCGCTGCCTCCACCATAATGACGAACTTGGATTCACGATCAAAACAAGTCCATTACCGTCTGCAACTTTGTAAGGCTTCACCGAGGGTTTTAAACTCTTTATTTTTGTGTCGGTTAGTGTCATATTACCAAATGATTGACAACAGTTATAGGATTTATGGGTAACTTTGTTTGATGCGATTGGGTAAATTTTTTGTTACCCTGATAGTTACCCTAAAAATATTAAGCTGTCAATGGGTAATATTGGACTAATTTGGACTAACAACAATGAATATACTTTTGAATTATAATTAGTTATGGACGTAATAGGATATAATAAGTATGATATATAATAGTTTGTCATGCCTTTAAATTGTTTATATGAAGGGATAAAGAGGTTAGAAGCACATACGATTACGACAGAAAGTCAAGCAAGGATTTGATATATGGACAGTTCCGATCGTTCTTTCGACAAGTTCATTCAGGAAATTGTGGAAAAATGGGGAAATTCGCAGCACCCGGATACGGGTCGCAACGCTTCCGGAATTACGGTGGTAACGGTTTCATCAGAGCCCGGCAGCGGCGGTCAGGTGGTTGCCAGAGGCATTGCTGACCGGATGGGTTACGATTTGTTCCTGCGGGACATTATCCAGGAGATTGCCGAACGGGTTGATATCGGCGCATCGGTAATCGAAACTATTGAAAAAGAGCGCCTTTCCGGAATAGAAGATTTCATCGCAACCCTGGTCAGCAGGCGTTATCTGTGGCCGGAGGTGTATTTGCAGCAGCTCATGAAGATCATCAGTGTTATCGGCAAGCACGGCATGGCGGTGATTGCAGGCCGGGGCGCCAATTTTATCCTCCCCCCGCTGGAAAGACTCAGTATCCGGATCGTGGCGCCCATGGATCTTCGTATCCACAATATTTCAAAATTGCTGAAGATTTCCGAAGAAGACGCCAAAAAACGGGTGATCATGAAAGAAGCCAAGCGCAGGGCTTTTATCCGAAAATCCTTCAATGAGGATATTGCAGATCCCATCAACTACGACCTGGTGTTCAACACCGAATACATCCGCTACGAAGCAGCCATAGATACGGTTCAGCGGATACTGGAAGGCGGCGGGAAGTCCGGGTGATCGCTTCTACCCAGTACGGGATATCCTGCCTTCTGAATTTCGTCGAACACTTCCGCCATATGATGGGCTCCACGGGTCTCCAGTTCCAGAGAAACACTGGTAACATAAAGGGGAACATTCATCACATTCCGGTCATGAAATATGTGAAGCACATTGGCTTTTTTGCGGGCGACCAGGGTCAGAAGCCTTGCCAGCGATCCGGGTGTGTCATCTAGTTGAACCTGAACCCGCATGATACGGCCATTTTTCAACAGCCCCTGATGAAGAATTCTTCCCAGAAGCGGGCTGTCCACATTGCCGCCGCTGATCACCAGAACAACTTTACTTCCCTTGGGTGCTGAAACCGCTCGGCTGAGAAGTGCTGCCAGTGGAACGGCGCCGGCGCCCTCTGCCAGTATTTTTTTTCGCTCCAGCAGCATCAGAATGGCGCCTGCAATGCCGGCTTCATCTACCAGCGCAATGCGGTCCACACAGGAGCGCATGATTTCAAACGTCAGTTGACCCACCTGACGGACACTGATGCCGTCGGCAATGGAAGGCTGAGCGCGGACGGTTTTGACATGGCCGCGGTGAAGGGCTTCCGATGCCGACGGGCAGACGCCGGCCTGTACTCCGATAATTGCGGCCTCTGAAGACATTGCTTTTGCCGCCAGAGCGATCCCAGATATCAGCCCCCCGCCGCCGACCGGCGCCAGAATCATCTCTACATCCGGAAGATCGTGCAGGATTTCAAGCCCCAGCGTGCCCTGTCCCGTAATGATATCGACATCGTCGAAGGGATGGATGAAGGTTCTGCCGGTCTCGGCGATTTCTTTGGCTTTATCGAGACTTTCGCCGATGCTTTTACCCCAAAGCATCACCTGTCCGCCATAATTGAGGGTGGCTTCCTGTTTGGAAATCGAAGCCCATTCCGGCATGATAATGGTGGCCGAAAGCCCGGCCAGAGACGCCGCCAGAGCAACTCCCTGGGCATGATTGCCGGCCGATGCGGCCACCACCCCGCCGGAGCACATCTCGTTTCTTCTGGAAAAAATTTTATGCGCTGCGCCGCGAATTTTGAAAGATCCGGTCTTTTGAAGGTTTTCCAGTTTCAGATAGATATCGCAGTCAAATATCTTGCTGAATGTTGGGGAATGTACCAGCGGGGTATGAATGATATAGGGATGGATCAGATCGGCTGCCTGACGGAACTGGTCAAGGGAAATGTCGGATTTCATGAATAAGCCTCGATTTCTGTTTGATTTTTTTCGATAATTTCTATGATAGCGCCAAAATCATTGCAAGACACATATACTTTAACTATAATACCAACTCAACAATCATGATACAGGTGATTGATCATCGTTTGGCCTGCAACAGACATTGACTGAGTAAACATGCACCGCAGAGGGCGCAAAGAAAGTCGAATGAACAACCGGCATTATCTTTGCGCCCTTTGCGCCTTTGCGGTGAAAAAATAGATGATCGATGCCTGATTTGCAATCAATTGGAAACCCTATGAAACCCGTAGTCGCCCTTGTCGGCAGGCCCAATGTTGGAAAATCCACCTTGTTCAACCGCATCACCCGGACCAAGAACGCCTTGGTGGACAATGCTCCCGGTGTTACGCGAGACCGCCATTACGGCGAAGCTGTCTGGGAAGATATCCCATTTTCGGTTGTGGATACCGGCGGTTATCTCACCGGTGACGGCGACGAATTTTCCCCGCTGGTTCGCAGTCAGGTCATGCAGGCCATTCAGCATGCCACGGTCGTTGTCATGGTTCTGGATGGAAAAACCGGTGTTTCCCCATACGACCGGGATGTTATCGAACTTTTTCGCACTGCTTCCCAACCGGTTTTTTATGTGGTGAATAAAATTGACGGGTTGGAGCGTGAGGTCAACCTGTTTGAGTTTTATTCCCTGGGGATCGACGAGCTGTATCCGGTTTCCGCCGAACACAATTACGGGGTTCCGGATTTTCTGGATGCGTTGATTCGGTCATTTCCTGCAGACTCCCCGGATGATTTCATCCATGCATCCGATGATGTCATCAAAATTGCCGTTGTCGGCCGGCCCAATGTGGGCAAATCTTCCCTGATCAATCGGCTACTCGGAGAAGACCGGCTGCTGGTCAGCGACATCCCCGGAACCACCCGGGATGCCATCGACACCTTATGCCGACGCGGTGATAAATCCTATCTGCTGATCGATACAGCCGGTATCCGCCGCAAATCCAAGGTCGATGAAAAGATCGAAAAATTTTCCATCATCAAATCCCTGAAGAGTATGGACCGATGCGATGTGGCTCTGATCGTACTCGACGTCGAAGAAGGCATTACCGAGCAGGATATCCATGTGGCCGGATATGCGTTTGAAAGAGGATGCGGCTGTATTTTTCTTCTCAACAAATGGGACCGGGTCGAAAAAGACAAGCAAACCCTGAAACGCTATGTGGATGATCTCCGGTACAAAGCCAAATTCCTGAATTTTGCGCCGGCCGTCACCATTTCGGCCCTGACTGGGCTCCGGGTGCCTTCGATCTTCGGACATGTGGACGATGTGTTTGCTCAGTACGCCACCCGGATCGGCACTGGCCAGCTCAACAAGCTCTTCGAGCAGGCAACACTCGACAAGGAGCCTTCGATGTACAAAGGCAAACGCCTGAAATTCTACTACGCCACCCAGGTTTCCGAAAAACCCCCCACATTTGTGGCATTTGTCAATGTTCCCGAAGGAATCCACTTTTCCTACGAGCGTTATCTGATCAATCAGATCCGCGGAACATTCGGATTGAAACACACCCCCATCCGTATGATGTTCCGCGAACGCGCCGGCAGAAAACCATAATTGATAATTGATAATTGATGCCCCCTGATATTTTCGACCATCACGCCCGGAAAGCCGCAGATCCCCTCCGCCCCCTGGCCGAACGCATGCGTCCCAGAAATCTGGATGAATTCTTCGGGCAGCAGGATGTGGTGGGCGAGGGGTCTCTCCTGCGGCACGCCATTTCCGGAGACCGCATCTTTTCCATGATTCTCTGGGGGCCGCCGGGATGCGGCAAAACCACTCTGGCCCGTATTGTGGCGCGAGAAACCCGCTGCCATTTCGTGCATTTTTCCGCCGTGCTTTCCGGGGTCAAAGACATTCGGGCTGTGATCGATATCGCAACCGACCAGCAGCGGCTGTACCGGAAAAAGACCATTTTGTTCGTGGATGAGATCCACCGGTTCAACAAATCCCAGCAGGATGCCTTTCTGCCCCATGTGGAAAGCGGATTGATCACCCTGATCGGGGCCACGACGGAAAACCCGTCCTTTGAGGTGATTCCGGCGTTGATGTCCCGCTGCCGGGTGGTGGTGTTGAAGATGCTGTCTGCCGAAGACCTTGAAGCCATCGTCGAGTATGCCCTGACCGATACCGAGCGGGGCCTGGGGAAAACAGGGCTTAGGCTTTCGCCGGATGCCGTTTCCTGCCTGGTCCGCATGGCGGACGGGGATGGCCGAAGTGTGCTGAACAACCTGGAAGTGGCGGTATCTCTGGCACCAACCGAAACAGATGTGTCTGGTGCTGTCATCCATCGAGAACTGACGGTCCGCGACATTGAAGCCGCGATCCAGAAAAAAGCCCTGCTGTATGATAAGTCCGGCGAAGAACACTACAATCTGATTTCCGCGTTTCATAAAAGCCTCCGGGGAAGTGATCCTGATGCCGCCATTTACTGGCTCGAGCGGATGCTTGCCTCCGGAGAAGATCCGATTTATGTGGCCCGGCGCATGGTCCGGTTTGCATCTGAAGACATCGGAAATGCCGACCCTTACGCTCTGGACATCGCCCTTCGGGCAACAGAGGCGTTTCGGATGCTGGGCCATCCTGAAGGGGAACTGGCCCTGGCGCAGGCTGCCGTTTACCTGGCGACCGCGCCGAAGAGCAACAGCGTGTATGCAGCGATGGGAAAGATCAAAAAAGCGATCGGAGAGTCCGGCGCACTTCCGGTGCCATTTCATATCCGGAATGCGCCAACCCGGCTCATGAAGGACCTGGGGTATGGGGATGGATATCAGTATGCCCACGATTTTCAGGACGCATTCGTTGCGCAGGAGCATCTGCCGGAGCCGCTTCAAAACAAGCGGTTTTATCTGCCATCCAACCGGGGATATGAAAAAACCATCCGGGAGCGGATGGAATACTGGCGCAAACAAAAGGCGGAAAGCAAAAGACAGGGGCCGGGCAGTACAAGTCGGAACCCAGCGGACAGAAATCAGGAAAACAAGAAATGATCAGAAAAGCGTCGTTAAAAGATATCAAGGCCATCCATGGCCTGCTCCAGCATTATGGCACTCAGGGGGATCTGCTTCCCAGGCCGTTCAGCGAACTCTATGACCACTTGCGGGATTTTTCGGTGTTTGTTACGTCTGAAAATGAAGTCGTCGGTTGCTGTGCCTTGCAATTCTGCTGGGAGGATCTGGCTGAAATCCGGTCTCTGGCCGTCATTCCGGAACATCTGAACCGGGGGATTGGCTCCGAACTGGCCGAGTTCGCTATTGCCGAGGCCCGCCAGTACAACATTATCCACGTCTTTACGCTGACCTATCGGCCCAATTTTTTTGAGCGCCTGGGTTTTATCCGCATCGACCGTTCCCGCCTTCCGCTGAAGATCTGGGGAGGATGCTTGAACTGCGTCAAGTTTCCGGATTGCGATGAAATTGCATTAATGAAATCTCTATCCGATAAAAGTTGACGACTTCGTAAAAAGTCCGGATACTGTTTTATCAAAGTTTAGCTTAAGCTTAATTCAAGTGATAGCCTGTATCATTGCGATAGTTTCGCCGATGCTTTGGGGAAAAGGCGCCGATATTCCCGTTATCGGGCATTTACTCGATTATTTATGGGAAAATAAACCATCTACCGAACACTGTATTGGCAATCTGGTGTCTTTCCCGTTTTTTCCCCTGGTTTGTGTACCCACTGGCGGGGATGTTTCTGGGAGATACATTGACCCATTCAACCAATTACACTGGAGCAAACATGTCAGCAGTCTTTATATGATCCAATGGATATTGATGATTGTTACCTGCAGATGAAAAATGGCGGATGCGCGTGATTTCGATGGGTGGCGCCGTTCAACTGGCAACGGTGGTGATGTTTAACGGGTATTTGTTGGTTGAACAGCTTTTGTCCGGGATTCTGGATTTCATGGACAGGCATGGTTTTGAAACGATAGCTGATTTTCAGGGGTTGGGGCTGAAACGGATCAAACATAAGGAGAGCGAATTATGAAAAGTGAACAGATTTATGATGATAAACCGGGTGTCATATTTGTATTCTGCCTTCTTTACGCTCTCCATATGGTTGAGGAATTCACATTAGGTTTTGTAGAATGGGCAAATGAATACTTTGGCAGTTTTGACTGGACGCAGAATATCATTGGAAACACCATATTTTTTATATGTCTTTTTATCGCCTGTTGTTTGTACTACAAGAATTCTGTTAAATACCTATGGGTTGGAATGTCCGCTGCCATGTGGGTTCTGACCAATTCTTTCATACACATTTCATCTACGATACTCGGTGGTGAATACTCTCCCGGTGTGTTTACAGCGATGGTTCTTTACATACCCGGCGGGATATACTTTCTGATGAGGTGGGGTAAGAAAGGGTTACTGAACTGGAAAAATGTCGTTTTATCATTTTTAGTTGGAGGAATGGCTTTTATGCTGGTTCCGACATTTCTAAGAGCAGTATTGTTGCATGCTCAGTTTGCAAAGATATTTCACTTGGTCAAGTAATTTTTTGTGGGTATCAATGATCGGACCAAATATTTTTGTATGATGTTTATATGTAATCATATTAGATATATGGGCGGTATCGGTACACCGATACCGCCCACTGATCTCTTTTTCCAATGCATCTTGTTCCCTGGTGGGCAAAACTGCCAAGATACATTTGCTATCCATATCGGAGATGACCAAGACAAACTGTTTATGCCTTTTTTCAATGAAATCCCATCAATACCACGCGGGTATTGCCCCCTTCTGATCCCGCCTGTAAAAATTGTCGGACAGCAGGCGTCAAAGTCAGGGCAAATCCAGAATCAAATTATGTGCCAGAACAGGATGTGAAAAACCCTTTGCAGGAATTTCCCCTTTGCTTTCAAATTGAAAGTGGTCCTTCACCAGTGCCCATGTTGAATGGCTTACAAGTATCCCACCGGGATCACAGGCATTTTCCAGCCGGGAGGCAAGATTGACATGCAACCCGAACGCGGTGTAATCCTTGCGGGTTTCCGATCCAAAACCCCCGACATTGACCATGCCGGTGTTGATTCCACATCGAAGCCGCAAGGGTTTTGAAATCCCTTCATTGAACCATTTGTCTTTCAGTTCCAGCATTCTTTTCTGCATGGAAACCGCCATCTGAACACAGCGCAGAGCATTTTCCTTATCATCCCCTTTTTCAGGGGCCCCGAAAAAGATAAAGAGTTCATCCCCTTTGATATTGGGGACCACCCCGCCGTATTTATTGGCTATGATATGCATCTCCGTCAGGTACTCGTTCAGGAGGCTGGCCATATCTTCAGGCTCCATCAACTCCGTGATCGGCGTAAAGTCCTTGATATCCGAAAAAAACAGGGTGAGTCTTCTGCGGGAATAATCCCATACATCATCCAGCTCATCCGCAACGATTCTTTCCACCAACTGGGGCGGGACATAGCGTGACAGCACCTTGTGGGCCTTGACGACCGTTTCTTTTTCACGGGCAAGTTCAGAGGTTCTGTCTTCAACCAGTTTTTCCAGATTTTCCCGATGGTACAAATTGTCAAAGGCAATGGTGACATTAGAAAGGAACAGGTCCATGAGATTTCTGTCTGTCTGGTTGACGGCGGTTTTTTGACTTTGAAGGTAGAGCAGGTTTTCGATATTGTTATTGGTTTTAAAATAGCAGATCACGTTTTTATCTGTAAAAACACTTTTTTTCTGTTTCAGTGCCTGATGGATATCCTGCATGATGTCGTCATTGTTCAAATCCGTTATGCACCGGTCCAGATAGGCTTCATACTGGCCTGTTGCCGCCATGATGACATATTTGTTTCCATGTTCCGCCTGGGTTGCGGCAAATCCGCAGGACTTGCTGGATTTCTGTAACAGCAGGGAATTTTCCTCAAACCCCAAAATCGCGGTTAACTGGGTCAGCACACCTGCGGCAAACTGTTTCAAGGAATGAAGCTGTAACAGACTGGAAGATGCATCGATGATCATCTCGAGACCTTTCCGGTTTTTTTCAATGACACTCAAATCCCGATAAGATCGCAATGCAGACGTTACAGCGGTAAACAGCTTGTTGCTGGTCAGTTCTTCCTTTGTTTTGTAATCGTTGATGTCATATTCGACAATCACCTTTTTTTCCGGCGCCTGACCCGGTTGCCCAGTCCGTAAAATGATACGGACCGTTTTGTTTTTCAGTTCCTCCCGGATATATCGGACAACATCAAGCCCGGCATGGTCTGTTTCCATCACGACATCCAGAAGAATGACGGCAATATCATTCTGTTCAGACATCCGTTTTTTGGCTTCTTCACCGGAATAGGCGCTCATCAGATTCAGACATTTGTTCTCAAAAGAATACGCTTCAAAAATCAGGCGGGTGACGTTATGAATATCTTCCACGTCATCAACGATGAGCATTTTCCAGGTATTGTCGGCAATTTCGGCATCGCCGGCAGCATCATCCTCTGTAAAAATGAAATCATCGCCTTCAACAGGGCTGGTCGTCATGACTGTTTCTCCGTTTTATTTGATTGCATAGGCTTATCATGAGGACCGACAGTTAAAAAGACCACGGTTTGATCGGGCAAGTCCTCACAAAAACAGTATTCGCATTCGTACATGTTTCGACATTCTTCGCAAATTACAAAAATGATTCGAAATTTCCTGTCGATGCGTGCGCTGCGGCAGCCGATCAGATTCAATTTGCCGGTGATGTCGTCAAGAAATTCTGTATTGTGGTAGGGATCTTTCAGAACCCGCTCAACGCGCCGCCTGATGTTTCGTCGAATGGCAGAATATCGATTCAAGTTTTGGACAAAAAGCTTTTCATAAGCGGCTTCGTAATTACTCATTCCAGACCTCGTTGTCCGAAAAAAGCTTGATTTTATTTTGTAATTTTTTATTCTTCAATTTTTTCATATCCTGATAAACAGGCATCTCAGGATCAAGAATGAATATGTCCGGATGCTTATCGACAATTCTGGCCAATTCCTGTCGAACGACCCGCCTGATCAGGGGTTCCAGAATCAGCTCAATATCCTTTACCGGAACTGAAATTTGATGATTTTGATCCATAACCGTATCTCCATTTCGAATATGCGTGCTTCAATTCCGTCCCGTATTTTCGACTGCAACATAATCATCACTTAAAATAGGACTGTCCGTTATCACTCTTTCTCCGTCATCGGAATTTGAATGGTTAAGGTAATACCACAATCGGGCTGGCTTTCGCACATGATGTTTCCGCCAAGGGTCCGGGTCACCAGATTATGAACGATGTGCATGCCCAGTCCGCTGCCGCCCTGGGACCTTTTTGTGGTAAAAAATGGATCGAATATTCTGCCAAGTGTCTGATCCGTCATCCCCTTGCCATTGTCTTTGTAAATAAACAGGACATTGGTGTTTTCCTGC